>CAZYOD010000006.1:2618-22156 GCA_964648635.1 uncultured Balneolaceae bacterium
TCGAAGCCGGCAGCCAAGCCGATAGGATTTCTGAATGTTAATCCCCATATTTGCTGACTCAGCTTGGAGGATTGATAGTTATAGAGTCCACTGGCCAGCGATTGCAGGAACGAACTTTTGGATGCAGTCTGTGCAAACTTATGTACTGCAGTATGAGCTTCCTCCGCATCCAGCCTAAATAACAGCGGTTTCACCAACGAATTATAAATCATAATATTTAAAACAAAAGCATTTTTTTGCTAAGCAAAAAGTAAGAGCTTTTATCTAAGAATAAAATTATAACAATTGTCGAAATTTTAATGCAGTTCAAATCCCTACAATCTGTCGAGCAGTATCTGGAACAAATTCCTAGATTTCAGGCTGTTGGTGCTACCGCATCGAACTTTGATCTTTCCCGTTTCAGGAAATTTTGTAGCTTTTTGGGAGATCCGCAGAAGAGTTTCCCATCTATACATGTTGCGGGAACGAACGGAAAAGGCAGTACCTGCAATATCCTGGGGACGGTTTTTCAGAAAAGCGGGTTTAAAGTGGGAGTTTTTACTTCTCCACACATCGTAAGTTACAAAGAGCGATTTAAAATTGGGGACAGAATCATTCCCGATGAGCTATTGATCAGTTTTTTTCAGGAGTATGCGGATCAAATTGAACAGCATAAGCTAACTTATTTTGAAATCAGCACGGCTCTTGCTTTTTGGTGGTTTGCCCGTTCCAAAGTAGATATTGCCGTTATAGAGGTTGGATTGGGCGGGCGTTTGGATGCGACCAACATTATTGATCCGTTAGTGAGTGTAATAACAAGTATTTCGTTGGACCATACCGACATACTGGGCGATACTATCGAAGAAATTGCCCGTGAAAAGGGTGGTGTTATTAAACAGGGGAGGGCGGTGGTGATTGGTGATTTGCCCCAAGAGGCCCGGGATGAAATTTTTCAATTGGCGGAACAAAATGACGCTTCGGTTAATACCATTAATGAAACACACCCCCGATTTTGTGCGCCCGGCCACTACCAGGTGACGATTGATAATGAGAAGTTTGATATTCGCACGAATCTTGCTGCTCCTATACAAGCGAAAAATATTGCAATTGCCTGGCAGGTGATAAAACAGATTCGGGATGAGTTCAATATCTCGAATGAGCAATTTGTGGAAGCGTTGCAGCAAGTAGATCTGGGATATGGCCGGTTTGAGAAGCTTATACCGTCCCAGCCGTGGTTTTTTGACGGCGGACATAATGTAGAAGCAATAAAAACATTAAAACAATCGCTGGAAACAGTAGGGAGTATTGATCGGGCGACATTAGTGCTTTCGATATTGAGAGATAAGATACGGCCCGAGGTGATGACTGAATTTTCAGAATTCAAAAATATCTATTATTATCAGTTAAATCTTGAACGGGCAGCTACTTTTGACGATATTAAACAGTGGTTGCCGCAAGCAATTCCCTTTCCTGACAATAGCAATCAACACTCGATTCTTGAGGATTTTGATTCTGAGTTAGTAATTTTTTCAGGAAGTTTTTACTTTTATGATACTGTTCGGGGCTGGGTATTAAAGCTTGCTAAAAATCAATAATTCATATCCACCTGAATTGCTCCCTTTGGCAGTGCAGATCAATTCTCTATAGACCCTTGGTACAAGAATATAGGATCATTTTATTCATCGCGACCCATTTAAATATTTAAACAGTTAGAAATAGAAGAAGATTATTATGTCGGATTATCAAACCGATGGAGTTTCTCTGGAAGATATTGACACTCTCCAAGACAGAACTGTTAAGGAACTCCGTTATTTAGCCCAGGAACAAGGATTAAGTTCAGTTTCGGGATTGAGAAAACAGGAATTAATAAATCGAATTACCCAATCGGTTCGTGATAAAGCTCGGGCTCGAGGGAAATTAGAAGATTCCGGTAAACGCTCAAACAATAACAACCATAACCGAAGGGGCTCCAACAGCCATCAGGAAAACAAAGGAAAGAAAAAAAGCGTCCATGAAATTCTCCCTGAATCGGATGCGCCTACGCTGGATGAGCGGCTTGCCGAGATTGAGCCCCAACTTGGCCCTTACTTAATTCAGGAGGGAACGCTGGAAATTCTGCCCGACGGTTACGGATTTCTTCGTTCGGTGAACTACAATTACAAGGCCAGTCCCGACGATATTTATGTATCGCCTTCTCAAATTAAACGTTTCCGTCTAAAACAGGGTGATTGTGTTATTGGAATTATTCGTCCTCCTAAAGTTGGAGAGCGATATTTCGCACTGCTTCGCGTTGATGGGGTAAACGGAAAGATTCCACATGATATGGACAACAGGGAAGATTTTGAAGATCTGTTGCCCATTTACCCGGAAGATCGGTTTTAGCTGGATTATCATCCCACTGTTTATACCACTCGAATTTTGGATCTGTTTTCGCCTATGGGCAAGGGGCAGCGCGGACTTATTGTTGCACAGCCAAAGACAGGTAAAACGACCATCCTGCGTAATATTGCAAATGCCATCAACAAAAATAATCCTGAAACAAAAGTGATTATTCTGTTGATTGACGAGCGCCCCGAAGAAGTTACCGAGATGGAGCGCAATGTCGAGAATGCAGAGGTAGTGGCGTCGACTTTTGATGAGCGTCCGGAAAATCATATCGGGCTGTCTGAAATTGTGTTTGAAAAGACGAAACGGCTTGTGGAGAGCGGCCATGATGTGGTGGTACTTATGGACTCTATCACCCGACTGGCTCGTGCTTACAATATTTGTCAACCATCTTCCGGTCGTACAATGTCCGGCGGTGTGGATTCGGAAGCATTGAAAGCTCCGCGACAGTTATTTAGTTCGGCACGAAATATTGAAGATGGCGGTAGCCTCTCAATTCTTGCCACTGCGCTTGTGCAGACCGGCTCGCGGATGGATGACCTTATTTTTGAGGAATTCAAAGGTACGGGTAACATGGAGATTGTGCTTGATCGCAACCTGTCGGAGCGTAGAATCTATCCCGCGATAGATATTTTCAAAAGTGGTACACGCCGCGAAGAGCTAATTGTCCCTGAAGCTGAACACGAAAAAGTAGTGCTGTTGCGACGTTATCTCAATCGTATGAATAATTTTGAGGCGATGGAGTTTGTGCTGGATAAAATGAAGGGCACAGAAGATAATGAGGAATTTCTGCTCTCAATGAATAAGTAAGGCAGGTCAGGGAAGCTGCTTTGCCAGCATATACTGCTTGTCTTTATCCCTGAACAACCTTCCGGCCTGACCTTTTTTAGAGTGATAAAAGAGGAGCAAGGCATTTTCGTTGCAGGCCTTCTTTAACAACTGCACCTTTCGTTTTTTTGCCTCCAAAGTATGGATGTCTGCCCCGCTCATCGCATAATGATTCAAATGAAAAGTAGTTGGCAGTAAATCTCCGAGGTAATATGCTTTTTCCCCTTCGCTTTCCAGCTGAACGATTTGGTGTCCGGGCGTATGCCCGCCGGTTTTTATAACGGTAATACCCTTTAAGATTTCGGTAGCATTACCGGATAGAAAATGCATACGGTTGTCACTTACCAGCCGGTAGAAATCATCAAGCTTATAGTTCGCTCCAACCCAATCTTGGTTGGCATCTATTTGAGTGAGAGCATATTCCCATTCCTGTTGATGTGCAAAATAAGTGGCATTCGGAAAGGTGGCTCTCGTTTTTGCATCCGCATCGGTAAAGGAACTGCCTGCCGCGTGATCATAATGTAAATGTGTGAGGATGACATGAGTGATATCATCCGGTCGGAGACCGAAAATATCCAGGTTGGTACGGATATTTGATACGTCGGTATATTTGCTTCCCGAATCCAATCCCCATCCTAAGCCGGTATCAAGTAAAATATTATTGCGACCGCTTTTTACTAAAATAGGATTGATACCGACTAGAACAGATCCCTCTGTTGATCTATGATTCTTCTCTGATCGGCCCGCTTTCTGAAGTTTTTGAGGCGATCGGTTGATATGACCGTCTTTGAATAACTCAAAGCGGCCTTCACTAAGAATTTCAACAGTGAGTGATCCTAGCTGCATTGTCAATAAGTTTGATGCGGAGCCAATTATGACTCCGCTTTTATTCAATTACTGAATGTTTATTTCATACGGGAAAAAGGTCAGTGCATCGCGGCGTTCTAAAATTGATATTTGCTTCTGCACATTTTCTATTGCGGGATCCGAAAACCAGCTGCCGCTGATCAGAGCTTTTGCCTGGGTAGCAGCCGATCCCATAAAAAGATCGTAGAATGTTTTCGGTTTGGGATATCGTTCAAGTTGATAATCATCGATATCTGCCTTCTCGGCGGCCAACTGTAATGCTTTATCCATTCCACCAAGCTCATCTACTAATCCATTTTCATAAGCCGCAGCTCCGGTCCATACGCGACCTTGTGCTCGTTCGTCAACTTCTTCAACGCTCATTTCTCGTTCGTCAGCTACTTTGCCTATAAACGTTTGATAAAAATTATCCACATACTGTTGGAAAGCTTTTTGCTCTGATGATGTGAGCTCTCGCGTAGGCAAGAGCCAATCCGCGTGCTCATGAGTTTTTACCTCATCAAAGGTGATGCCAAGCTTTTCATTAAACAGCTGGCGCGTATTGAATTTTGTTGCAAATACCCCGATAGAACCTGTTATAGTTGTGGGTTCGGCCACGACAGAATCCCCGGCCATACCGATGTAATAGCCACCCGAAGCTGCTACTCTGCCCATCGATACGATCACCGGGATATCTTTTCTTGTTTGTCGGAGCATCCGCCAAATTGCATCCGATGTGCTGCCCGAACCGCCGGGGCTGTTTATCCGAAGAACCACCGCTCTGACGTCATCATCATTTCGGATATCCTCAAGCTGTTCTTCCATGAATTTTGTAGTGATGTATTTCTGTTCCTGCAACGGAGAACCTGAGTTAACTTCCGGCATAATGGGGCCGTCGGCATAGATAACAGCAATTTTATCTGATGTGGATGAGGTTGTGAATCCTGCTGAAGAAGCGGACACCTTTGCATATCTGCTATTAGAAATGGTCTGCAAAGATTCACCTTCGTCAAGCCCCATCGTTTTTTTGATGTGTTTTTCCAGCTCATCCTTATAAAGCAGTGAGTCTATTAAATTTTCTTGAAATCCGAATCGGGCGGTCAAATTTGGCTGTCCATTGAGCAGGGTATTTAATTCATCTATTGAGTGACCGGATTTACCGCTGACGGCAGTCAAGAATGTGTCATTAACCTCATCCAGAATTTGGTTTAGCTGGTATTCATTTTCTTCGGATAACTCTTTTAGATAAAGAGGTTCCACAGCACTTTTATACTTACCGTGACGGATGATTTCAGTATCAATCCCCAGCTTCTCAAACGCCCCATCTAAAAAAGTTACCTGGCTGAAAAATCCGTCAAATTCAAAAAATGACTCGGGAGGGGAAAAAATTGAATCGGCTGCCGTTGCCAGGAAAAAACCTTTTTCATTATATCCCAGATCGTTCGTACTGGCGTAGACAAACTTATCAGAACTGTCCCGAAACGTACTAATTAAACGATGAGCCTCCTGCAGATTTGCCCAGCCTTCCGACATGAAATCTATTTCCAGCCAAATGCCATTGATATTATCGTGACCTTGAGCCTTGTTTAAATTTTCTTTTAATGTTTCCAGCGAGACCTTATCATTATTTTTTGAATTAAAAAGTTCATCCATAGGATTGGAGGTCGTTTGGCTGGGTAAATCGCCGCTGAGCGAAATTTTTAGAACCGAGTTGCTGCGAACATAGGGTTCCGGCTCTTGCGAACTACTGGTAACGGTGATAATTGCGATGAAGAATATCAGAAAAATAGCCAGCAGTGTCCCAAGGGTAGCGGCAATAAGCGTCTTAAAAAAATTCATACAAGCGTTTCTTTTTCAGATTAAATAAGTGAGTAGCAGGGTTACGAAAAATTCTAAAGTATGTTATCAAATGTGCGTATTATAAACAATGGCTAAACAAGATGTAATCGTCATAGGTTCTGGTCACAACGGATTGGTAACAGCATGTTATCTGGCCAGGCAAGGGTACACTGTTAAGGTGTTGGAACGGCAGCATCAGTTGGGAGGTGCGGTAAGTACCGAAACGATGTTCCAGTCGACCAATTATCCGGAGGGTTTTCGAATGGATGTGGGCTCTTCGGTTCACATAATGATTCACCAAACCGGCATCCTGGAAGAGCTGGAGCTTACAAAATACGGACTCGATTATATTGAGATGGATCCAATTATGTCGTATCCGGTGCCGGAGGGGCAAGGTGTCATACATTTTTTTAAGGATTTAGACCGAACCTTGGATTCTATATCTAAAGTTGCACCCGAAGATGTAGAAAATTATCGTGAGTTCGTGGAATTCTGGGGGCGTATTAATAAAGGTGTTCTTAAAGCGTTTATGACAGCTCCAAGCGGTAAAAATATTGGTTCGGAATTGATAAAAAGTCAGTTTCGCGACGGCGGATTGTTCGAGAAAGGACAGCAGATTGATGGACTTCGCAAGATATTCAGCAGTTACGGCAAAATTGTTGATGACAGTTTTGAAAACCCATATATGAAAGCTGCCATTATGTGGTTTGCGGCACAGTCGGGACCCACGCCCGATCATCCCGCTACAGGCGATTTTGCAGGATGGCAGTCAATGCTGCATCGGAGTGGGGCCAAGCACCCACGGGGCGGAAGCGGAATGCTGACCCAGGCGATGGCTAATTATATTCGGGCGCACGGCGGAGAAATAATAACCGATTCAGCCGTGGAAATTATTCTTATTGATGATGGGGCAGCCATCGGAGTACGCACAGAAGATGATGAGCATCGTGCAGACATTATTGTTTCAAATGCGCATGTTCAGACGACGATGATGAAGCTGGTGGGACGTGACTATCTGCCCGAAACTACTTACGAAAAAGTTAAAAATATTAATGTGGGTAATGGTTTTGGGATGGTAATTCGCTGCGCAGTTGAAGAACTGCCGCGCTACAAGGCGTGTCCCGACGACCCCCATATCCACAATGGGATGCAGCTACTGGCTCCTTCTGTTCAGTATATGAATGATGCTATAGGAAATTATCTCCAGAAAAAGCCCCCTGCTAATCCGCCGGTTTTGGCGATGACTTTTTCCGCAATTGATCCTGATGTAGCTCCGAGCGGGGGACATACTCTGTATGCCTGGGCGCAGTGGCATCCGTATGAGTTGCAAGATGGGCTGCATTGGGATGATATACGGGAGCGAGAAGCACAAAAAATTTATGATGTGGTAAGCCGTTACGCCCCGAATATGGAGAACAAACTTATCGATTGGTATATTCAGTCGCCGCTGGATATCGAGCGGAAACACGGTATGGTACGTGGAAATGTAATGCATGTTGAGATGAGCTTCGATCAAATGTTTATGTTTCGCCCTATCCCGGAAATGAGTAAATATAAAACGCCGATAAAAAATCTGTATTTGTCTTCGGCTTCATGTCATCCCGGCGGTGGCGTTTTTGGTGCGGCGGGATATAATGCGGCAAATGTAATTTTGAGGGACTTAAAGAAATCGTGGTTTAATTTTAGTTGACAAAGTATAATGATTAAAAAGTCGAATTCTGTTGTTACAGTAAACCTCAAAAGGCTCAAAAAAAATGTTGAAGGATTAAGTACCTGTTTGGATAAAGAGACGAAAATCATGGCGGTCCTTAAGGCGGATGCCTACGGGCATGGCGCTGTACATGTAGCCAATGCTTTGGATTCTTTAGTAGCGGGATATGCCGTAAATAATATTCAGGAGGGTATTGAGCTTCGGGAAAGTGGAGTGGAAAAACCTGTTTTGGTCTTTGAGCCCCCGCAAAGATTATTCGTTGCTAAATATTTTGAACACAATTTAACGGCAACGGTAAGCTCCGCTGAACATTTTGAGTTACTTCCGGAAGACACCCTCTATCATCTAAATTTTGATACGGGGATGGGACGTCTGGGTTTTCATCCCGAGGAGGCGAGCCGAATTGCTGAATTGGTACAAGAGAATAAATCGCTTAATTGTACCGGCATTTATTCGCATTTTGCAACATCCGAAAATCCGAGGTCGGAAAAGGTGGCTGAACAGCATCAGATGTTCAAAAAGATCAGAAATCATTTTCCTGATGGTCTGACCACCCATATCTGCAATACCGGCGGAACCGCTTTTTATGAGACAGATCAGTTTGATATGGTACGTTTGGGTATAGGCCTGTATGGATATCCCCCGGGAGAAATTAAAATAAAGGAAGTTACTCCTGCTTTAGAATGGACTACAGAACTAGTGCAGGTCAGACAAATTAAAGCTGACAGCACGGTGAGCTACGGGGCGACTTGGAAAGCGCCCTCGGTGGGGTTCTTAGGCACCATCCCGGTGGGATATGAAGACGGGCTCAAACGCAATTTAACAGGAAAAATGTCCGTTCAAATCGGGGACAGGGAATACCCGTTGGTGGGTACCATTACGATGAACTATTCTATGGTCTTTTTGCAAGATGACCACTTTGATCCGGGAACAAAAGTAAAACTCCTGTACAGGGGAAACGATGCCGCTGGTTGGGCTAAGAAGCTAAACACCATTCCTTATGAAATTCTGACGAGTATAAGTCCTAAGGTTCCGAGAAAGTATTTCCGTTAACTTAAGTTATTCTAAAATAGATACTACTTCTATATCAAATCGAAGGGTATCATTCCGAAGGTTATATCCGCTGGATCCTTCCTGGGCGTCACCGTATCCAAGAGAGGGAGGAAAGATAACTGTGCGTTTTTCTCCTTCACGCATACCGATAACGCCTCGTCGAAACCCATCTACCAGAACAGAGCCTTGCCTATCAGCCTGGGGAACCGATCGAAGATTACGAAGAATTCGGCTGGTTAAGTCTCCTTGGTACGTACTGTCAAAAATACGCCCATCCATTGTTCGGCCTGTATATCGTACTAGAACTTCGTCAACAGGCTGAACTTCAAATGGACCGTACCCTTGCTCTATGATGTAAACTTGCAAGCCATCATCGGTAGTGTATGAACTATCCGGGTTGGAAATGTCGTAAGGAGGAGGCGCATTAAATTCAGGTCCTGTGGGAGTATTATTCTCATCACAACTATTTAAAACTAAAAGCGAACCTAGCAAGAGTACTAGTTGAAATACTGTAGATTTTGTTACGAATTGCATTAAGAAGATGCCTTTAAGTCAACGATTTCTTATGAGTCTCAATCTTTTGGATTCAGATTGCGCAGAACCTGATCCAAGTACAAGCGCTAAAGTTAAAGTATTTAGTTTGAGCAGGAAAGCCCAAATCCCACATTATTTTTAGCCATTTCTAACTACCAAACGCTTTTTCCATTTCTTTGTTGCGTTTTTTAACTCCAATTTTACTTACCCAAACTGCCAGTTGAAATAGAAGAATTAATGGGATTGCAATAAGTACCTGAGAAACAGGGTCGGGCGGGGTCAGAAATGCGGATAAAATGAAGCAGGAGATAATAGCATGTCGCCTATATTGTTTGAGAAATTCCGGAGTTAATAAACCGAACTTGGAAAGAAAATAGCTCATGACCGGGAGCTGAAAAATAATCCCGCAGGAGAGCACCCACATGGTCAGTGAGCTGAAGTATTCATTGATATCGAAATCGTTGTGAATGGCATCAGAAATTTGAAACTGACTAAAAAACTGCAGGGCAAAAGGAACCAAGACAAAATATCCAAATGCGACACCCAGTAGAAAAAAGAAAGTGATAAAAATCGTATGCCCTAAAGTTTTCCATTTTTCGGATTTTCCCATTGCCGGCTCTACAAAAGCCCACATTTGATAGAAAAAGATCGGAGAACCCAGTATGGCTCCGAAGACAATGATTGTGCCCCAGTAGGTGAAAAATTGACCTGGGAGTTTACGACTTTGAATCGTCAGGTCAATGGCATCAATTCCGAGAAGCTTATAAACCAAAAAATCGGACTTGGTAGGCCCCAGCATAACCGTATCGACCAGAAAATCTCCAAAGAAAAAAGCGACAATCATACCTACACCGATTCCCGCCAAGCCTTTTATGATATGCCAACGGAGTTCCTCTAGGTGATCCAAAAAGGACATTGTAGCGGTACGATCCTTTGGCGGTTTAGCTTTGGGGGGATCCCCGGTCATTATTTCACGTTCCTGATTCATAAAGAAATGTTACTGTCAAGCTGTGACAAAGTCGTAAAGCGGAAATTGATCACAAAGTTCGGTTACCTCTTCTTTTACATTGCCGATTACTGAGTCATTTTCGGGATCTTGAAGCACTTTGTCGATGAGTGTTACAATATATTCAAACTCATCAGTACCGAATCCACGAGTGGTCATGGCTGGGGAACCAATACGGATACCGGATGTCACAAAGGGACTCTCGGTATCAAATGGCACCATATTTTTGTTGAGTGTGATGTCCGCTTTCTCAAGAGCTTTTTCAGCCACTTTTCCGGTTAGGTCTTTATTACGAAGATCAATTAAGATCAAGTGGTTGTCGGTTCCGTCACTCACAAGGTCATAGCCTTTTTTTAGAAAGGCATCGCCCATCGACTTGGCATTGAGCTGTACTTGTTTTTGATACTCTTTAAAATCGTCTTGCAGTGCTTCTTGAAAGGAAACAGCTTTAGAGGCAATCACATGCATCAGCGGACCACCTTGAGTCCCTGGAAAGACGCTGGAATCGAGTACTTCGCTCCAATTTTTAGTACGTCCTGATTTGCGTGCTTCTACGCCCAGTGTATTTTTGCCGTCTTTTCCGAGTAGAATCATACCACCGCGCGGGCCGCGAAGTGTTTTATGAGTTGTGGTAGTAACAACATGGCAATGAGGAAGAGGATCATTTAGTAATCCTGTAGCAATTAAACCTGCGGTGTGCGCCATATCCATCCAGAGGTAAGCCCCCACCTCATCGGCAATTTCGCGAAATGCTTTGTAATCAAAATCACGAGGATAAGCGGAAGCACCGATGGAGATAAGCTTGGGCTGTACTTCTTTGGCTTTTTTTCGCACTTCATCCAGATTGATGCGGCCGGTTTCTTTGTCTACGCCATAAAATTCGGAGTTGTAGAGAATGCCCGAAAAATTAACCGGTGAACCGTGTGTGAGGTGTCCCCCGTGAGAAAGATCAAGTCCCAATAATGTTTCTCCGGGCTCCATAAATGCTAGGTATACAGCCGCATTTGCCTGAGCACCCGAATGAGGTTGAACATTCACCCATTCAGCTCCGAACAGCTTTTTTGCGCGTTCCCGGGCCAGTTCTTCTACTTTGTCAACGACTTCGCATCCGCCGTAATACCTTTTGCCCGGCAGACCTTCAGCATATTTGTTTGTAAGGGTAGATCCCATGGCCTCCATCACGGCACGGGAGGCAAAATTTTCGGAGGCGATAAGTTCTAAATTATTATTTTGACGCTGCTTTTCTTCTGATAATAGTTCAAAAATGGAAGAATCCTGTTCGGAAAGAGGTTTCATGGATTTAATTATTATCGGTTAAATCGTGAATTTTATTTACACGCCGTTCGTGCCGACCGCCGTCGAAATTAGCTTCGAGCCAGGTTGTGACGAACTTTTTGAGCTGTTCATCATTCAACTGGCGACCCGGTAAGCACAATACGTTGGCATTGTTGTGTTCGCGCGTCAGTCGAGCAGAGTCTTCATTATATACTAGCGCCGCCCGCACATTTTTAAATTTATTGGCCGTCATACACATTCCCTGGCCGCTGCCACAGATCAGAATACCATTTTCATGTTCGCCTTCATCGACTTTTTCTGCTACCTGCACGGCAAAATCAGGATAGTCTACTGAGTCATCAGAATGAGTGCCAAAATCGACAGTCATATGACCGAGTTCTTCAAGGATTTTCTTCACTTTTTCCTTGGCTTTAAAACCGGCATGGTCGCTCGCTATTGGGATAATCATGGCCTTCACATTTATTTATATTTATATGATCATAATATCTCGAAAAAAAAGATGAGGAGAAAGCAAAACGTGAACATCGAATGCAGAATAGAAAATTTCGAATGTTGAAGGTTTTCCAATTGATATTCTGCGGTCATTAACGCCCGTGGGTTAAGGCGTAAACCAATATATTGGTTCCCATCTGCAGTGCTTTTTGGCGGATCTCTTCGGGATTATTATGAACGTACGGATTGGCCCAGCCGTCGGCCAAGTTTGTTTAAAATGTATAAAAAATCACTAACCGCCCGTTTCGGAAAAGTCCGAATCCGCGGGGAGGCTGGCCATCATGCTGATGGATTTTCGGCAGACCTTCGGGAAAATTGTACACCTGATGGTAAATAGGATGATCGAATGGGATTTCAACGAGTTCTTCATCGGGATAAACTTCGTTAAGAACATTTCGAAAATGATCATCAAGGCCGTAGTCGTCATCAATATAAAGGAAGCCGCCATTGTCCAGATAATCGCGCAAATTAGAAGCTTCTGCCTGGTTTATACTGATATTGCCGTGCCCCGTCAGAAAAGCGAAAGAGTATTTTAGGAGATTGCGGCTACCCAAAGCTACATCATCATACTCCGGGTTGATGGCAATGGGCACTTGTTGCCGAGTGAATTCAGCAAGGTTTTTAAGGGAAGAGGGATCATTATACCAGTCGCCTCCGCCACGGTATTTTATTCGTGCCAGCTCCACTTCGCTTGATTGTTGAGCGAGAGCCGGAAAAGATAAGCCAATGCTAAAGCTGAGAATACAAAGAGCAGAGATTAATTTCTTCATCAACCGGAACACATATCATTTCATTTGTGTGAGGAGTAAACTTACTCTTCCGGTCTGATAATTACAACGCGATTTGTATCGGAAGCCATGCTTCCGAAGATGCCGATTCCACCTTTTACGTTGTAGTGAATATTTTGAATTTCACCGGGAGCCAGGGCGATTCCACCGCTTTGGACCTCCAGTGATTGCAGAAAATTGTACATATTGTCGTCAATGGCATTAACTGTCACCTCGTTTTCGCCGTAAAAAACGACTGTCAGCCAAGGCAGCATCAGTTTGATATTTCCTTCAGCGTCGCGCTTGTATTTTTCTTCGTTGATGATACTTGATGAATTAATATAGTAGCTCTGAATTGCATTCTCCTGAGATTCAATCAGGTCAAGGTAGAATGGGGTAAGGTTATTCGGTTGAGGATTGACAGCATTGACCGTAAAAATATAATACGTGGAGCGTTTATTGAAGTAGGAGCTGGGGGTAACGGTCAGTTCTACCTGTTCATCTCCCTGATAGATATAGCTCCCTTTTGGTTTCTTAATCGTTTTAAAACTGCCCGGAACATAAGTGATGGAGCTGATCTCATCGCCGTTTGGCATAGTTACATGGAGCTGATAGAGATGTTTGTCCCGAACAATGGCGGAGTCAAGAGGTTGGTAAATCCCCGGTTTTTGTAATTGATACAAATAGGTATCGGCAATACTGCTGTCAGCATTGAGAAGATGGATTTTAATATCTGCTACCGAAAGAGCGTTTGATGAAAATTGGTATTCCTGATCGATTTCTGATGTCGTTGAAAGCCTTACTTGTGGTAGAGAGTCGTTCGCTATCAAATACGATTCAATTACATAATATTCATGATAAGAACTGTTTTGGTTGTAGAGGTCGCATCCGAAAATGGAAAAAAGTAAAATTGGGAGGATAGCGAGTATTCTCATAGCTAAAAATCGAGTGTATATGAGATTGACGGTAGAACCGGTAACAACTTCACGGCCTCACGTTCAACCGGATTTTCATCCCAGTTATATTTATAGAACCAGATATTTCGTCTCGAATAAGTGTTGATAAGTTGGATCTTCCATTCGGCTTCACCGATCCCGAAAAAGGTGCCTTGCCTGCTGATGCTGATATCTAGTCGGTGATAGTCGGGAAGGCGCGAGGCATTAACACGATCCACTAATAGCTGATCGAGACGGTTGTCGGTGGTAGGGAAGTCAAAAGCGGAGGCCCGTCCCATAGGTTCAGTAAAAGCTTGTCCCGTGGCATAATTAAAAACTATTGACGTTGCCCACGGTCCATTGAAGTCGTATTCCAATACGATATTGAAATCATGCATTTGGTCGTGTTGAGGCGGATAATACCGTGCCGGATTGTTTGAAATAGATTGATTAAAAGCCGGAAATTTGCGTCTTGTAACGCTAAAAGTATAACCCATGAAGCCGGTCAGTTTGCCAATCTTCCGCTCAAAATAGAATTCAGCTCCGTAGGCGTATCCTTCACCGAAGCGAAAAATTTTGGGATATGGTAAACCCGTTTGTGTTGGCACAAAAGGATCAGGCTCAAAAAGATTTTCCATTGACCGGTAATAAATTTCCAGATCCAGTCTGTAATTTTGCCAGGGGATTGTTTTTAAACCTATTATGTATTGGTTGCCGTAGGCCGGCGGAACACCTTCTTTCGTGGTAAGCCAAACATCAAACCCGGAAAAAGCTTCGTTTGAAACCAAGGTGAGAAATTGGTTATACCTCCCATAAGCGGTTTGCACGCGAAAACGGTCGGTGGGTCTGTATTCAAGAGAAACTCTCGGCTCCAGGCGGAAAAAATCTCCTGCGCTGAAGGCTGTTGTCCGGATGCCGGGGGTAAAAATCCAATTTTCAGAAAATGTCCATCGGTCCTCTAAAAACACAGACCCGTATATCGAGTGGGTGCGTGTTTGAAAAGTTTCCTGTCCATCAAACTTGTCACTTAGTTTGAGTAAAAGTGATCCTGCCTGAAATCCTGCCGAAATTCTGTGATTATCGTCAGGCAGATATTCAAAGTTTTTTTTAATCGAATAATCGTGAATGTTATTTGATCGTTCGTAGGGAGTGGAGGCGATCCTAAATGATGGAAAATTAAAATAACGAGCTCTTGTCAGTGTTAAACTGGAAAGCAGTTTATTCGAAAAAAGATGTGTCCATGTGGAGCTGAAAGTCTGATTACCGTAGTTTAAGCCGACTCCGGCATCATCGAAAAGCGGGAACTGCAGATCGTCAACACCATTGTAAAAGGAGAAGGTAAGTCTGTCGTAGTCACTCGCATCAATAGTTAGTTTGCCGTTCATATCCAAGAAGTAAAAACTATCGGGAATGTTATCGGTGGATTGCCGCAGAACTGCCAGCATCGGTTCAAGAGTTGACCGACGAATAGCCAACATATAAGACCCGTTTTTTAAAGGCCCTTCCAGAGAGAGGCTCGAAGCCAGAAGGCCAAGAGTCATCGACCCTTCAAATTCATTCCGATTTCCGTCCTTATTCGATATAGTGAGAACTGCGCCCAAGCGCCCGCCGTACTGAGCCGGATATCCCCCTTTGTAAAGATGTACGTCCTCCACGGCAGGGGGATTGAACGTCGAAAAGAATCCGAAAAAATGTGAGGGATTGTAAACGGTTGTGTTGTCCAGCAGAATGAGTGTTTGGTCGGGACTCCCCCCGCGGACATATAGCCCGCTTGAAAAATCAGAAGAAGCTTTGATACCCGGAAGCAATTGCAGTGATCGAAACACATCTGCCTGAAGCACCGCCGGGATATCTTGGATACGCTTCCCGGAAATTTCTGCTGATCCTATGGTGCGGTCTTCCGGCGTACGTTTTTGGGATTCGACCACCAGTTCTTGCATTTGCTCTTCGTGAGGGGTAAGCTCAATATTCAGGTGTAGATTTTCTCCGGATCTAAGGGTGATCTCTTTTTCAAATCGCTTAAAGCCAATATAAGTAGCTACTATCGTGTAAGAACCCGGGCTGAGATTAGTAAGGAAAAAATATCCCGAATTATTCGCAGCCGTACCTTTCTGATTTTCTTTCAGAGCAAAGTTGGCGGCGATAAGTGGTTCGCCTGTTTCGGTATTCGAAATAAACCCACTTATAGAAGCTGTGAGCTGGGCATACGAATTTCCCGAGAAAAATATAATAGCTACCGCGAAAAAAATTCTCTTCACGTCTCTCTCCCTTGATGTCCTTCAATTTCTCTCTCTTACTTCAAGATAATATTTTTTACCAACCTGCAGAAAGATTTCGGATTAGATTTTTCAAAAAATCGAGCAAAGAGATTATTATCTTTGACGCCAAGCGCCAACTAAAAATTTAATCTTTGTTATATCAGAAATGGCTAGTAAAAATTCGAATTGGGTCGTTTTAAAATTTGGCGGAATGAGTGTGGCATCCGCCCAGAATTGGAAAAATATTCGAGAGGTAGTCGAAGAACGTCAGTCCGAAGGATTTTCGGTATGTCTTGTTCACTCCGCAATTGGCGGTGTGTCGAATATGCTGCAGCAGATCATCGATGATGTAGATGGAAACGGCCCCGTTACCGAATCCGTAGAGTCAATTAAGGAGCCACATTATAAGCTGGGTAAAGAACTCAAGCTGCCGGTGGATGAACTTTTGAAAGACGATTTCCGGGAACTGGAACACATTGTAAAAGGAATTGAGCTTATAGGAGAAGCCAGTTATCGGGTGCAGGCGCGCTTGTTAGCGATGGGAGAATTGATGGCCACAAAGCTTGGCGCGGCCTATTTGGAGCGGGAGCTGGGGCAGGCTGCATGGGTAGACGCCCGAAAGCTCATCAAAACATTTACTCAAAAAAACGCAACAGAACGCTCAAGAATTATATCGGCGGTGAGTCCCACAGATTTTGATCAGGCAGTATCCGACACATTAGGTGAGGCCGGTTCGTTGGTGGTAACCCAGGGTTTTATCGGCAGCGACTCGGAAGATAAAACGGTAGTGTTGGGACGCGGAGGATCGGACGTTTCAGCGGCTTATTTTGCGGCAAAAATTGGTGCCAAGCGCCTGGAAATCTGGACGGATGTGCCGGGCATGTTTTCAGCAAATCCGCACATGGTGCCTTCGGCGCGACTACTTAACCACCTCAGTTATGAAGAAGCACAGGAAATTGCCACAAACGGGGCCGCTATTTTGCACCCCCGAAGTATTATGCCGGCGCGAAAACACAATATCCCTATTCATGTGCGGTGTACGCAAAGGCCGGAGCTTTCGGGCACGGTAATATCAGCGGAGGCTTCGGATGATGAAGCACTTGTAAAAGCAATTGCCGTGCGTCATGATGTAATTCTGGTAAGCATGGATTCGCTGGGCATGTGGCAGGAGGTGGGCTTTTTGGCGGATGCGTTTGAAGTCTTTAAATATTATGGTTTGTCGATCGATTTGGTATCGACCTCTCAGTCGAATGTTACAGTATCGCTTGACCCCGGGTTGAATGATCATTTTCAGGATGTTCGGGACCAGTTTGTGGAAGATTTAGGAAATTTCTGCAAGGTAAATGTTATTGAGTCGGTATCGGCAGTGAGTTTGTTGGGCCGACAAATCCGCACAATTCTTCACCAACTGGGATCGGCTTTTGAAGTGTTTCAAGAACATCAGGTATACTTGGTGAGTCAGGCGGCTAACAACTTGAACTTTACGTTTGTGGTGGAAAGCGATCAGGCTGACCGGCTGGTCCGCCAATTGCATGAGCAGGTAATTCTGCATTCCGGAAACCAGCAGTCGTTCGGTCCTACCTGGCCGCAGCTGATGAAAGAAGAGGAGCCGGAAGAGAGCGCAAAGCATGGCTGGTGGAGAGGCAAGCAGAAACAGCTGCTGGATATTGCAGATCAATCGGGTTCATCTTATGTCTATGATCTGGACACTGTCAGGCGATATGCCGGGTTTATACAAGGATTGGAAGCTGTAGATTTTCCTTTATATGCGATGAAGGCTAACGCAAATACAGAAGTGTTAAAAACGTTTCGGGACCTTGGACTCGGTTTTGAATGCGTTTCGTTGGGGGAAGTGAAAAAGGTACTGGAGTTGTTTCCTGATATCGATCGCAAGAAGGTCCTGTTTACCCCCAATTTTGCGCCTAAACAGGAATATGAAGAAGGGGTCGAGCTGGGCATCAACATGACGCTGGATAATATTTATCCTCTGCAGCAGTGGCCGGAAGTTTTTGAAGGTAAAGAGCTCTTTTTACGGATCGATCCCGGACACGGGCATGGCCACCACAAGCATGTGAAGACAGGAGGAGTGCATTCCAAGTTTGGAATTCCGCGCTTTGAACTATCCGAAGTGGCGGAACTCATTGAAAAGTTTGATATCACTATAAAGGGACTGCATGCGCATATCGGAAGCGGGATTAAAGATCCCCAGTCGTGGAAAGATACAGCCGTGATTTTACATGAGGTTGCCAAGCAGCTGGGCGGTGTTGAAATTTTGGATCTGGGAGGCGGTTTTGGGATTCAGGAAAATGAAACCCAGGCAAGCCTCGATATAAAAGAGGTGGATAAATCATTAAAACAGTTTAAAGAGGCTCATCCGGAGTATAAAATTTGGGTCGAGCCTGGCCGTTTTCTGGTGGCTGCTGCAGGCGTCTTGTTGGCACGCGTGACGCAGCTGAAGGGAAAAGGCAAGGTACGTTATGTGGGTGTCGAAACGGGAATGAATTCCTTTATTCGTCCGGCACTGTACGGTGCGCGTCATACTATTGTAAACCTCTCGAAACTAAATTCACCTGCAGATCAAACAGTGAATGTTGTGGGACCAATTTGCGAATCGGGGGATAAGTTGGGGATCGATCGTATGCTCCCGGAATCGGATGAGAATGATGTGATCCTTGTTGCGAATGCGGGTGCGTACGGAAAGGTGATGAGCTCGAATTATAACCTCCGTCCACCGGCCGACGAAGTCATAATTTCGTGAGGTTTTAAAAAGGGGGGTCCACTACATCATCCAGAAATCAAAAACTAGACTGCTTTTTGATGATAAAATAGCGCGGAGATGGATTTTGGGCAGTTTCCCAAACCTTTTTTTCGTTGTACCAGATGATCTCCGCTACGGCGCCTCGGCCTTCTTTCCTGCCCTGAACGGTAAGCGTGTCAAAGTCATCCCTGGGCGATTCGATGAGCGTTTGGGAGTGTCCGTCGATAAATTCTCGATTAGGAAATAATCGGAGGGCAATGAGGTTTGAAGATTCATCGCGGTAAAATGAATAATGCGCATCACGCACCTTGATGCGTTCTAACTCTTCGGTTTCTTCATTTAACTGAAGATAATAGATATTAAAAAAATTTAGTGTATTGGGATCTATGAGATCTTTTCCCTCTTCGTTGACATAGCTGATTCCCACTACCATCGATGGTGGAGGCTCGATGCCGCTTTCCGTTTGATGGCAGGTGGTAGCCAACGTTACCGTTGCGGCAATAAATAAGGGAAGAAACGCTTTCATTAATGACGGCCTTAAATAACCTATAATTCAGCTTATCGAAGTTTCTGATGTAAATCAACCTGAATTTTCATTTTACGTTTTGATTGACTTTTGGCGAAAATAAGGTGAATTTTATGCCGCTTTGATTTGTTACAATAAATAGGCGAAAGGAGCCGTTTATTAGTGATGTTCTTTGAAAATATGGGGGTGTACCGGATTCGACGGGATGAGTAGAATCGCAGGCTGCATGCCGAGTTGCGCGATGATCTCGTTAAACTTCATCATGCAAATAATGTAGTTGACAACAACTATTCTTATAGCTTGGCTGCGTAACGCAGCTTAGCCG
>CAZYOD010000007.1:0-21820 GCA_964648635.1 uncultured Balneolaceae bacterium
AAGAGATAATAAAACAATTTCAGGAGCAAATTTTATTATCGATAAAAACAGAGGTGCTTCCACCGATGCGAATGGTGAATTTTCTGTAAAAAATTTAAGCGGTCAATCTCATAGTTTTAGAATAACCTATGTCGGATATGAGACCATGAAAGGAACTATAAATAAATAATAATCGTATCCCTAATTTGTTGTTGTATAGCAGTAAAGTCACCCATTGCTATTCATCATAATTCTGCGAATAAATAAATCATGTTTGTTAATAAACATTGAGACGCTAAAATTATGTAAAAAATTATTTTTCTGCCCTCAGAGTAAAAGCGGGACTTAACAGGTTCCGCTTTTTTTTATTTTATTTAGAGATCAGCAAAGGAGCATTAAATAAAATATGATTCTGTTTGTGAAAACAATAGCGGCTTATGGTGTACACATATTAACGGCTTTGGGGGCAGGGCTAGGTTTATGGGCTCTTATTTTAACCTACGATGGTTTTTACCAGGAAGCAGTTTGGGTGCTTGCAGTGGCAGCCATTATAGATTCTATTGACGGAGCTTTGGCACGCGTGGCTAAAACAAAGGAACGTGCTCCAAAGATTGATGGCGCCCTAATGGACAATATCGTGGATTTTATCACGTGGACAATCGCCCCATTGCTCTGGATCTTTGCTACAATGGACCTACCCGTTTGGGTATTACTGATCTGCGCTATTGCCAGTGCCTTTGGCTTTTCCAACATCCAGGCTAAGACAAAAGATAACTTTTTCCTGGGTTTTCCCTCGTACTGGAACATTGTGGTCTTTTATATTTTTCTGCTCAACCTGCCCACTGAGTTTGCCGCGGCGATTTTGCTAATGTTTGCGGTGTTCACATTTCTGCCGGTGAAGTTCGTTTATCCTTCACGTACTACTTTTCTACGTCCGCTCACCCTAATTTTGGGAATACTATTTACTCTGCAACTTGTAGCTCTCATGTATTACTTTGATAACTCATCGCCTCTTTTAATTTACAGTTCCTTTATTTTTCCTTTTTACTATTTTGGGCTTTCATTTTATATCAATCTAAAATCAACCGAAACATACCGCTAACATTTTCCGTACTACGAATCAGGTATCGAAAATAAATTACTTACTGATATGCATATGGGAGCTCGATTAAAAAAATCACGAACTGACAAGATGATCTCAGGGGTTTGCGGTGGAATTGCTGAATACCTTGGATGGGATCCGACGATTGTCAGAATTATTTTTGTGATCCTAACCTTTCTGGGATCAGGAGCACCGGTGCTTCTTTATTTTATTCTTGCCTTGGTTATGCCCGACTAATCCGGAACAATTCGTTTTGAAAATTTATCCCTATTTCATAACTATGGTTTATCAATCGCAGACTGAAGTTCGCTGTTATGAAAATAGGTATCGTTGGTCCGGCCGACCGGGCAATGGCATGGGAGAAACATTTACGTTCTCACCGACTGATTTCTGAAGTGGCCATTACAGGCGATGTATCAGAAATAGGCGATGTAAATGCCTGTTTTTTATTGAATGACTCTGCCAACCGCCTGCAGCAATTGCTCGAAGTAGTTAAAAAAGGTTACCACGCATTTTTGATCGCCCCCCTCCCCTCTGATTCACATTTGGTTGAAAAAGTTTATCATGCAGCGGAAGAATCAAATGTACTGCTCCAATTTTCGCACTGGCCAACACTGGCGCCTGCCTCAAAATGGATGGCAAAAAAAGTAGAAAATCCGTCTTTCCTTCAAATAAATAGAGAAATTAGTCATTCAGAATACCTCGAGTCCAGCCACGATTTTGATTACTACTGGATTGACGAGCTGGCGTTTTGTCTCCGCTGGATAAACGGGGCTGTCCACCACATGGACCTAAAAACTGTAGAACTTTCCGGAAACAACGTTTATGCCCTTCATATGCTCCTCCGGTTCGACAGCGGAGCTACTGCAAATATTTCTATAAATGTCGCGGCTAAAAACTCAAGGCATCACCGACAGGCAGCAAACAATCATTTTTTAGTGGATTGCGATGTACTGAATCAATCCGTGCGATTGGGAGAAGAAAATACAGACGGGCATCTTTATTTCAGTCGCCAAACTTTTGATGCCGCTAAGGCAGCAGAACTGGCAGCACTAGAGTTTATTAAATCCATCCAGCTTAAACGGCCAACGGTTTATAATGGCTACCATCTGATGGAACTCACCAAAACAATGGATAAGATTAAAAAACGACTGGCGCGGGTTTGAGAACAATTGCTGAAACAAGGCTGCTCCGACCATTCGGTGGTTTCGTTTTACAGTGCGAATATTATTTCGTTTTATCGTGCATCATTTTGAAATAATTCTTTAGCTCCTCTCGTGATCCCATCTTATCTATAAAATTAAACTGACCCGCCGCCAGACGTTCTCCGCCATCAATAACCACACATTCACCGGTGATATAGGGAGCCATATCAGACATCAAAAAAGCAGCCAGATTCGCTAATTCTTCCTTATCTCCATACCTACCCGCGGGGATTTTAGACAAGAATTTTTGCTCGGCACTTTCGTCAGGCACCAACCGATTCCAGGCTCCTTTGGTAGGAAACGGGCCCGGTGCAATAGCATTCAGGCGGATGCCGTACGTAGCCCACTCATAGGCCAGCGACCGTGTCATTGCCAGCACGCCCGCTTTTCCACATGCGGAGGGCAGTACAAATGCTGATCCTGTACCCTCTGAATAGGTGGTCACCATATTCAGGATATTCCCTTCTCGTTCTTCATCAATAAGATAGTTACCAAAGGCGTGTGTACAGTTAAACGAGCCGTGCAGCACGATATCAACTACAGCTTTAAATCCACCGGGAGAAAGATCTTCTGAGGCCGACAAAAAGTTCCCGGCCGCATTATTAACAAGCCCGGTCACTGTTCCGAAATCAGAAATAATTTCGGCTACCATCTCTTTGACGCGATCATAATCACGAACATCCGCCACGTAGTATTTTGCGGTGCTGCCATCAGCTGATTTCTCAATTTCTGTGACGGCTCTTTGAAGTTTCCCCTCTGTCCGTCCGCAAATAGCAATATTGCTGCCCAATGACGCGAACTTCCTAGCCATCGCTAACCCAAGGCCGCTTCCACCGCCGGTGATTAGTATTGTTTGTCCTGCCAACGTATCTGATGTAAACATAAATAATTAATAAAGTGTTAGTCATTTCGAGTGTCAGCAAGAAATCTTTGTTGCAAGCAGACACATTAGTAAAACAAAGATCTCTCCCTCCGATCGAGATGACAAATCGAGGTTGTCATTAATTTAGATTCTCAAAAATACCTGCTGCGCCCATACCGCCGCCCACGCACATGGTCACCATGCCGAACTGCTTGTCGAGCCGCTTGAGATCGTAGAGAATTTGCGTCGTAAGCTTTGCTCCGGTACAACCAAGTGGATGCCCCATTGCAATAGCGCCTCCGTTGATATTGACAATATCTTCATTCAGTCCCAACTCGCGGATTACCGCTATCGATTGTGCCGCAAAAGCTTCATTGAGCTCAACAAGATCAATATTGCTCAAATCAAGGCCAGTTTTCTTTAGCACTTTCGGGACCGCTTCAGCGGGACCTATTCCCATAATTTCGGGCGGAACTCCCGTCACAGAAAAGCCGTGATAACGAGCCATCGGCTCCAGCCCGAGCTCTTCAGCCTTTTCGCGACTCATTACAATTACCCCTGCAGCAGCATCATTCATCTGGGATGAATTCCCGGCTGTTACCGTACCGCCTTTCTTAAACGCAGGACTCAGTTTCGCCAGAATTTCTTCCGATGTATCGCGACGCGGACCTTCATCCGTATCGAACGTGAATTCTGTTTCCTCAACTTCACCCTCAGCCGTTACTTTCTTTTCTTTCACGTCAATCGACACGATCTGATCATTAAAATAGCCTTCATCCCAAGCCTTAATAGTCCGCTGATGGCTTCGATAGGCAAAAGCATCCTGATCTTCGCGGCTTACTTCATACTTTTCTGCAACATTTTCCGCCGTCAAGCCCATATTGATATAGATTTCCGGATAATTATCCACCAAATCGGGATTTAATCGCGTGACAAAGCCCCCCATCGGCACGAGAGACATCGATTCCACTCCCCCTGCGATAATGACATCCGCCCCTCCTACCATGATGCGCTCCGCAGCCTGGGCAATAGTTTGTAAACCGGATGAACAAAAACGATTCATCGTAGCGGCAGGGACTGATGGCGGTAATCCACCCAGCGCGGCACATTGACGAGCGATATTCAATCCTTGGGCCGCCTCAGGAAAGGCACATCCCAAAATAACATCGTCCACCTGTTCAGGCTGCAAATTCGGCGCCCGTTCTAGCAGTGATTTAATCACTTCCCCGCCTAATGTATCGGGTGGCGTAAATCTGAGCGAACCCTTATTAGCTTTTCCTGTTGGCGTTCTCGCAGCAGCAACAATAACGGCTTCTTTCATTTTGGTACCAGTTAATAGTTATCAGTTATTTGGAGAAGGTTCGTAAATGTTTACACTTTCATTAGTCTTTGACTGATCCTTGGCCTTTTTAAGATATCTGATATAACCATTTATAAGGCGCTGACAATCATTAATATCTTCTCTGTATATTTTAAGCTCTTTATGATCAATGTAATTTTCTTCAAAAGCTGTTATCAAATCATTTAAAAGTTCGTTCAAAGATCCTCGGGACTGTCTACAAAACTGAATATTTTCCTGATGATGATATCTCCCATATCCTTCAGCAATATTTCTAGCTACCGATCTGGAAGAGCGAATCATCTGATCATTGAGTCGGTATTGTTCTTTTTTGGGAAATGACTGGACAAGATTTGATATCTCCTTCTGAAGTTTTCGAGCACATTTCCAAACCTTCAAATCTTCAAAAGTCTTTATCTTTCTCTTCTTTTTATCCATGGCAAAAAAATCCTAATAACTGATAACCAATAACAAACAACTAATTCCTAAGCGGTTTTCCTTTTTTTAGCATATGCTCCATTCGCGCTTGGGTCCGTTCATCTTCAAACAACTCAAATAGGGCATCTCGTTCGAGCTTTAAAAGATAATCTTCGGGCACTTCCTGAGGCTCGCTGAGATCGCCTCCGCTCATAATATAAGCTATCTTCTCTGCCACCACTTTATCATAATCAGTGATAAAGTTAGCTTCATGCATGATGTAGAGCATCATCTTCAATGAGCTTAATGCTTTATTTCCCAGCACGGTAATTTGTGGTTTAGCGGGAGGATGATACCCGGCGTCTGCCATTCTGCGAGCCTCTGCTTTTGCGCTGGCAAGCAATAGGTTTCGATTCATTACAATCACATCCGATTCGCGCAAATATCCCAGCTTTTTCGCCTTAGGGGCTCCATCAGATACTTCAGCCATTCCAATCGTCTTAAAAGACTCCTTAATATTGGGCATGGGATCCACCTGCTCATCTTCCATCACTTGCTGCATCGTCCGGTACAGCATCTCTTTGGTACCTCCACCAGCCGGCAAGATACCCACGCCGACTTCTACCAGTCCGGCATAGAGCTCGTGATGAGCCACAACCTTATCGGCATGCAGAATAAATTCGACCCCGCCGCCCAAAGCTCGTCCAAACGGAGCAGCAATTACCGGGAACGGCTGATAACGAAGTCCTACCGCCACTTTCTGAAAATTCCTTGCGCCCTCAAAAACACGCTCCTTATCCCCCTGCTGCCAGGCCTGCATCGCTTCCATTAAGTTAGCTCCATAGGTGAAGTTATCACCGTCGTGACTGATCACCAACGCATCAAATCCTTCTTTGACGATATCGCAAGCCTCGGCCAGTGACTCTACGAGCTCAAAACCAAGCGTATATTTACGGGTACGGAATTCGAATAAGGCAATACCATCCCCCATATCATACAAGCCGGCACTTTCGTTGCCCATGACTTCTTTTCCGTCAGCTTTTAACGATGATACCGTAATTGCTCCTTTGGCCGGTGGACTTAAGGACTCAACTTCTCCCGTTGCCAAGTTATATACCGTACCTTCGTCTTTGTTATAAAACCGACTACGTCCGCTTTCGAGCATCTTTAGCACAGATTCCGGCACCTCACGTCCTTCATCTTGCATACGCCCTACAGACTCCTGCACTCCGATCGCATCCCAACGCTCGAAGGGGCCCAGTTCCCAATTGAATCCCCATTTCATAGCGCGGTCGATGGCTTCAAGCGAGTCGGTAATTTCCGGAATTCGATTGGCTGCATATAACAGCAAATCACAGTGGATATCCCATAAAAACTGCCCGACTTCGTCATCTTGGTTAACCAAAAACTTTAGCCGCTCTTCAGAAGTATCAAACTTCTTTTTCGCCTCGGCTGCACTGTCAAACTCAGGCTGGGTTTGGGATTCATACTCCAGCGTTTCGGGATTGATAACCTTATATTCCTTACCGGAATCGGTCCGCACTTTTTTATAAAATCCTTCGCCCGCCTTGTTGCCGTGCTTACCGTCTGTTACCATCTGCTCAAATGTATCCGGCAAATCAAAAACTTCGCGACGCTCATCATCGGGAATGGCAGGATATAAATTTGAAGATACGTGCTGAATCACATCCAGACCGGACATGTCGGCAGTACGAAAGGTTGCTGCTTTGGAATAGCCGGTAAGAGTCCCGAGCAAAAAATCGATCTCTTCAGCCCGGAAATCCCCGTTAAAAAAATACGGCATGATACTGGCCATCGAGAAAATTCCGATGCGATTGGCGATAAAATTAGGTGTATCCTTACACAGCACAACCCCTTTACCCAGATCCCGCTCGCAAAAGCGAGACATATATTCGATGACCTCATCAGAAGTTGAATCAGTCGGGATCACTTCCAAGAGCTTCATATAACGGGGCGGATTAAAAAAATGTGTGCCCAAGAAATGGCTTTTAAATTCAGCCGAGCAATCCTCGCTGATTTTACTAATCGGCAGTCCCGAAGTGTTTGAGCTGACGATGGTCCCCTCCCTTCGGACCTTCTCAATGCGGGACATCATATCTTTCTTGATATCCATCTTTTCGATGATCGCCTCACAAATCCAATCAACCTCAGCAAGCACATCCAGATCATCAGTAAAATTTCCCACTTTTATTCGATCCGCATACTCGGACATCCCCAATGGAGAGGGATTCATTTTTTTCAGCTTTTTAACATTTTCAATAACCTGCTGATTGGGATTATCACTCTCCTCATCTTTCAAATCGAGCAGCCATACCTGCAGCCCGGCATTAACGCAATGAGCCGCAATTTGACTTCCCATAACTCCTGATCCGAGTACCGCTACTTTCTGAATAGAATATTTTGATTGAGCCATATAAATCTGTTTTTGCCGCAGATAATGCGGAATTCTGATTCTCTTCTATATTCTGTTATTTATTTAGGCCGATTCTTCCTTGACCTCTCCGTACATCGATTCAATTTCATCTGCATAACGTTCTTTAACGATCGGACGTTTAACCTTTTGCGTGGGCGTCAATTCACCTGATTCAATAGTGAAGGATTCTTCGAGAAGCACAAACTTTTTCACCGTCTCCCAAGGTGATAATTCCCTGTTAACCTTATCTACTTCTTTCTGGATAAGATCACGTACAGCAGGATCCTCACTCCGCTTATCCGAAACCGACTTACCCTGACTTTTCAATCGTCGCTCAACATTGTCATAACTTGGAACAATTAAAGCTGAACAGAATTTTCGTTTATAGCCAATAACTACCGCCTGATCGATATAACCACTTTCAATCAATTGATTTTCGATGATTTGGGGAGCAATATATTTTCCAGTGGATAGCTTAAAAACTGATTTTTTACGATCTGTGATAAACAGATAATTATCCTCTAACTTTCCGACATCTCCTGTTTTAAACCAGCCGTCTTCGGTAAAGACCTCGTCGGTTTTTTCGGGATTGTTATAATAACCCTGCATCACACTGGGTCCCTTGGCAAGAATTTCTCCGTCCTCAGCAATTTTAATATCTACATTAGATAGCGGAAAACCGGAACTGCCTATCCGCAGGTGATCTTTATCTTGTACGGAAAGAACCGGCGATGTCTCCGTCAAACCATATCCTTGTACGCAAATAATGCCCAACGCATTCATAAACTGAGACAAGGTTGGAGAAAGTGCTGCCCCGCCGCTCACGATACCGAGCAGATTTCCCCCGAAAAGCTCACGAATTTTCGAATAAATTAGTTTATCGGCAACTTTATGCTTCAGAGCCTCTAATCCGCTGGGTGGATGTTCCGGATCAAATTCCTCAGCCCTGTTAATAGCCCAATAGTAAAGACGTTTTTTGAGCCCGCTCAGCTCCTGTCCCTTCACTTTGATACCCGTATGAACTTTCTCCAGCAGTCGGGGGACCGTCGCAAAGTAATACGGCTTTACGTATTCAAAATCTTCCCGGACTTCTTCGACATCTTCTATGTAATAAATCGGATACCCCAAGCGCAAATACAGGTAGGTAATCATCCGCTCAAACACATGCGACAGCGGCAGGTACGAAAGCATTCGCTGATAATCTTCTACTTCATCATCAAAAGGTACACGTTCCAGCGAGGCCAGCAAATTGGAAGCGATATTATTGTGCGTCAACATAACACCTTTGGGCGCTCCGGTCGTGCCGGAAGTATAAATCAAAGTGGCAAGATCGTCGGGTTTAACCTGAGATTTCAGCTGTTCAAACAGCTGGGGATCTTCCCTGTGTTTTTGAGCTCCCATTTCAAGAATATCATCAAAACTTTTGAGCTTCCCGTGCTCAGATCCAAAAATGGAAATGATCGCTTTTACGCTGGTGATACCTTTAATGATCGGTTTGGTATCCGAAAAAAGCTCATCGGTTGAAACAATGTGAACTTTGGTCTCGGAATTTTCCAGGATGTATTTGATCTGTTCTCCGGGCTGAGTTGTATAGATTGGAACATTCACTGCACCAATAGAGAGAATAGCCTGATCACAGATAAGCCATTCGGCACTATTTTCGGAATGCAGACTCACCTTATCTCCGGAGCGTACTCCAAGCTCGTATAGTCCCAGAGCAAGATTTCGAATCTTCTTCAAAAAAACTTGTTTATTCGTATCCACCCAGTTGCCATTTCGCTTTGTGGATATCAGAACATCTTTATTGTGATGTTGTAATCCTTTATCTATTTCAGAAATAATCGTAGTCGGTTCGTAGCCCATAATTTTTTCCCCATTAATAAGTGATAAAACCGTCAGTACACTTAATTTAAACGTTTGCTGATTATTTAAAAGTCTATTTTTATTTGTTCTTCCTTGCAATAGTTTATTTTTAGTATCCACTAATCAATTGTAACAGAATAGTTTATGTATATCCAACCTGATTTAAAACACCGCGTTGAACAATTGTTAAACATTCCCGAAAAACACATGGGACACGCGCTGGGAATTGAATTCACGTCTTTTAAGGACGATGAAGTCAAGGCTACAATGCCTGTGAACGAAAACTCGGTACAGCCATTCGGACTGCTGCACGGCGGAGCCTCAGTTGCTTTAGCAGAAACTCTGGCGTCGATTGGGGCATGGCTGAATCTCAATGCCGATAATAAAACAGCGGTGGGAGTTGAAATTAATGCCAACCACCTTCGGTCGGTAAAAAAAGGGGGAGCTGTCAAAGGGATTGCGAAACCTATCCACAGAGGACATCAAACGCAGGTTTGGGAGACGAAAATTTACAATACTGACAACAAGTTGATATGCGTTTCTCGCTGCACTTTGGCGGTAGTTGATCAGTCATGAGTTATGGGTCTTGAGTCGTGAGCTTTGTTTTGTAAGGAAGTACTGCTTATCGGTCTTACTGATGTAAATCCATTAAGACCACAGTTATGAATAGATTCAAAAATTTAAAAATTTGGAAAAGAGCAGTAGAGCTAGCCACAAAAATCTATAAAACGACATCAGGTTTTCCAGTGGAGGAAAAATATGGTCTGACTTCTCAACTTCGAAGATGTGCTGTTTCAATAGGAGCCAACATCGCCGAGGGAGCAGGACGAAATACAGACAAAGATTTTAAACGATTTTTGAGTCTGTCATATGGATCATCCTACGAACTGGAAACTCAGCTAATTATAGCTACAAATTTGAAGTTTATAGATAGCGATACGAGTAAAAGGCTACGTAGTGAAGTAAGTGAGCTTCAAAAAATGATCTACGTTTTCTCAGGTAAATTAGAAGAATAACTCACTACTCAAGACTCATAACTCAAAACTACAACTCACCCACATCTAATTACACAACTGCTGCAGTAACTTTCGTTTTGTGATGGGAAAAATCGTTTCGCGAAATGGGAAGTTGAGATCTGTATTAAATGCATAGGTCGCCGGGTTGGGCAATTGTTTGTTTTGGCTGATTAGATCCAGCTTGATAGCATTTGGCGACAAATGGGCCTGTCCCTGCTCCAGCCCTTTCAGAAAAGCTGTTTTTAAAGAACGATAGGAATCCTGGGAACTTTCGAAAACGGTTATTTCGTATTGAAACAGAAGTAATTTTGACTCCTCGTTATCGGGCACAAAGAAGTATCCCTCATCAATGTAATTGGGAATTATGCCAACTTCTTCAAGTTTAATTTCTTCATTTACAAATTCATAAATGGTTTTCCCTTCTTCAATTTTCGCCTTGATATAAGGAAGCGCCCACTCAATTAATTCCTCGACTTTTGTAAGGTCCGAACCCGCAACAAACACTACCTCATGCTCAATCTCCTGATTTACAAAATCTATTTTTTTGATCCTTTTGGGAAACTCATTTCTGAGATCCCGTATACGCTTAAGAATATCACTGAGCGTACCGTGCAGCTCGATGAGGTGACTTAGATGGGGATATATCTTATTCCTCTGAAAATCATCCGAAATCTTTTTCAATTCCGCCAAAACTTTATACTGAGACGATTCAAAATCGGATTGGACGTGCGTAAAAAGGTCAAGGTTGAGGGTTTTACTCATAAAAGGACCTCCAGAATTGTGTTTACCGGGATGTAGATTACATCTTTCTAAACTTTAATCAATAACGTGACTAGCAGCAAATTTTATTGTTAAACCTGTTTTAAAATCTGAGGTTTCGCGGAAAAAAACGTATGGAATTAACTCTTTCGGAACTGCACCTCCTTCCACTCTTCAAACAGGTGGGTCACTTTTCTGCGCTGGTATTTTCCTGTTGATGTCACCGGAATCTGATCCCCGAATACCACTACTTTGGGAGATTTACTGAAAGGAAGGCGATCGCGACAAAAATCTAAAATAGCACCTTCATCAGCCTTGGCTCCCTCTTTCAACTGAACATAGGCCCCCACTTCTTCGCCGTACCAATCGTTTTCAAATCCGACGGCAATACCTGCTTTTACGCCGGGCGCATTGTTGATCACTTCATCGATCTCCAGGGGTGCTAAATTGACTCCGCCGCGAATGATGAGTTCTTTCAGACGACCAGTGATGAAAAAATACGGTCGATCTTCCTCATCCTTGATATAAAACCCCTCATCCCCGCTGCGAAACCAGCCATTTTTAAAAGTCTTCTCGTTGGCTTCTTTATTGTTATAATAGCCGATCATCACATTAACACCGCGAATAACAATTTCGCCACGCTCATTTTCATCCAGCTCATTGCCATCTTCATCATGAATCGCCATCTCGTTGGCAGGAATGGGCACTCCAATACTGGGATAGCCAAAATCACTCCGCCATTTGTTGTGGTCCTCTTTGCTGATATCAACCGGCACAAAACAGGAGTAACAGGTGGTCTCTGAAAGGCCGTAACCATGGATAATCGGGACGTCAAGTCGATCCTCGAAAGTCTCTGCTACTTTAACCGTCAACGGACCCGCCCCGCAGATAACATGCTGCAGCGTTGGTGTCTTGGGACGCTCTTTATCCTGATAAAAATTATTGAGATACTGCAACAGCGTAGGAACCATACTTACGATATGCACCTCTTCTTCAGCAATAATGGAGAAATAACGACCGGTTCGAAAACGCTGGTTTAGCACCGTCGATCCACCTGCATAAAAAGGGGTTATCAAAGTAACAACAGTTCCGTTTACGTGATGGATGGGCAGTACGCACATCATACGCGTTTCTTCATCAATATCGTGCCACTGTGATATACTTCGGGCATCCTCCAGTAAATTACGCTGACTTAAAACCACTCCCTTGGGCGCGCCGGTCGTACCCGAAGTGAACACAATCAGTGCTTCATCTTCGCCTAGTGACTTTTCGGGAATATTCAGATCTCCTTCTTGTCGCGTAAAATTCTCAATCCCTCCTTCGCACACAATCCATTCGATATGCTTCAAATTGTCGTGGGATTCCAGAATTTTTCGGAAGCGTTGCCGATATTCGGTTCGCACAAACGCCAGTTCCACATTACCATTTTCCAGGATATACGCAATTCGTTCATCGTCTTCCCCTAGATTTACGGGCACCACCACTAATCCCAATAACCAAGCGGCAAAATATTGAACATTGGTGTGCCAATGATTATGCGAAATGGTTGCAACGCGGTCGCCGCGGCTGAGTCCGTGATTTTGTAAAAATCGCGCACAACTTAATACATGATCACAAAATTCCTCATAATTTACCTCGGTTCGACTGTCATCTTCATCTATAAAGGTGAGATAGCTTCGCTCATCATCTGCGCGCTCTTGTAACAACTCACCGAAATCTTTGAAAGGTAATTCTGGAAGCGGCTCAGTTAGACTGCGTGCGTAACCAATTTTTTCCTGAAGTTCTTTAAAATCCATTCGACTGTAATTTATTCCCCGTTGCCTGTGCCCCATTTTAGTTTATGAACAGCGGAAAGGCAAGCCCATGGGAGTTTGAACTAATTACTTTTGATACTTTGTTTTAAAAATGAAAAGAAATCAAATATCCATTATGAAAATAATAAGCGGTGCATTTTTATCTGTAATTCTTATGATGGGTTTATGGGATTTTTTTACCGAGATCGATCCGCAGCCTGTACAGTCACTTCCTGCTCCAAGTTCTGTTGATACTGTAACCAGCGATACCCTCGAATGGCAGCGGCCCCGATTTTCCGACCGCCGGGATGAACGACATCGAATGGTACGGAAAGGTGTAAAAAAACGCGGCGTTTCGGATCCAAAAGTGCTGGAAGCAATGCGGCATGTTCCCCGCCACTATTTTGTGCCGAATAATTATCAAATGTATGCCTATCAGAATCGTCCGCTTCCCATCGGACATGATCAAACTATTTCACAGCCACTTATCGTGGGATATATGACAGAAATGCTGGATCTGCAAACCGGAGAGAAAGTTTTGGAAATCGGGACGGGCAGCGGATACCAAGCGGCAGTATTGTCTGAAATCACTCCCTACGTTTATACCATTGAAATCGTAAAAGCTTTGGGAGATCAAGCAATCGCGCGGTTCAATCAACTGGGCTATTCCACCATCAAAACAAAAATCGGTGACGGCTACCAAGGATGGGAAGAACATGCCCCATTTGACGCTATTATTTTGACAGCTGCTCCCGAGGAAATTCCAGAGCCGCTGATTGAACAGCTTAAACCGGGCGGAGTGTTAGTAGCCCCTCTGGGCACAACTAACAGGGCTCAAATGCTGACGAAATTTACTAAATCAGAAGACGGTGAAATCCACACCGAACGGGAAATGCCGGTACGCTTTGTTCCTATGACGGGTAAGGCTCAAGACCAGTAGAAGTTGCCGTACGAGGCAGCCAGAAAGCCGTATAAGATTTGAGTTCTTTTCTCTCAAAAGAAAAAGATAATGTTGCACCATCCTCTGAGGTTTGTTCTCTGAAATTGGTGTTAAGCTGTGTCGCCAGCTTTTTTATCAGTAGAACCTCTAGGTTTTCGGTACCATCAAAGTCAAGTGCTGTGAAAAATCCTTGAAATTTTGTGCTTATAATGTCATTCGTTTCTTCTATGGTAATAGAAATTTTCTTAGCTCGATGTGTATCATTCAACTTTTGTTTACAGATATAAGTCAACAACTCATTTAATAGAAGTCCGAATGTCACTGCCTGAGTGATAGTCAACTTGATGGGTGAACAGATCAAATCAAAACTAATATTCTTTGTTTCTCTGAAATTACTTTCGACTTTCGTTAACACACTCGCAATATATACATCCATCTTGACGTGCGCCGACTCTTCGAGCTGGTATATTTGCTCGTGCACTTTGCCCATCGAATAGATACGTGAGTGACTTTTCCTAAGCTCCCGCTTCACAAATTCATTTTTTGTGTTATCCATCTGAAGCTCAATAAGCCCGGAAATAAGCTGCATATTGTTTTTTACCCTGTGGTGGATTTCAGCAATAAGTGAACGTTTGATCCGGACCTGTTCTTTAAGGGTATCGTTCCAGCTGTCAACTAATCGGATACCGCCCAAACCGGCCGTCAACAATATTAAAATTGAGATCCAGGCCGTCAGTTCAAACGTCTGTGAGGCACCTATAATTTCGCTGGCTAAAGCAGTAGATGAATTCACCAGTGCCTCCTCAATACGAAGAGTTCCTAAACGCTCGGCAGATATGATAAAAATAACGAGCACGCCGACAACGGCTAATATAGAACTGTAAACCCATACTAAAGAAACTTTAGGTCTCACGGGCACATCAAAGTATTTATCTTTAATCTGTTCAATTTTATCCCCTGTTAGAAAAAGAATTGGAGCATTTATAAATACAATTAGAAGAAATATGCCAGTCCACCAGCTTTGCCAAGCTAAAAGGGTCTGTTCTATTGTAAGTTCGTGTACATGGCTCCAAATTAATGAACCGAGAGAAGAGGCCATCGAGGCTACAAGAGCAACACCGACAAAGAAGGCTAAGTCAGTCAGCTTTTTAAGGGTATATTTGAAATAGGTACTGTAATACACCAATGCAAAAATAGCCATCCCCAATACTACCGCAACTCCGAATAAAACAGCCCACTCTATCGGCATGTTTGATGCCAAAGCTACCAGAAAAGTTGATAAGTAAGCCGGAATAAATGCCCACTCAAAACCAAGCCAAAACAACAAAAAATTGCATATCAACAGGGGCGGATAAAATAACAGGACCAAAGAAATCGCTTGCCTGGTAGTTTCCAAAGATGTCCAGTCGGCGGGAGCCCAGTAGATAACTGATAAAAAACTGAGGCCTAAGAGAAAGACCCAAAATGCCAGCAGTAAACCTGTCCTTTTATTTAATAATCCATACTTCTCTAGAATATATCCCAAGGGTATGGGCCGCCAATAACCGTATGAAGTCGATGAATGCGGATTCCCTGAATTAGCCATATCTTATCTTTTTTTATAACCAACTGATGAACTTTCTTCTCAATTTTTAACAAACTACTATCACACAACAAATGGATAAAATCAACTGATTTCTTTGATATTAAAACATCTTAACCGGAGACGAAAAAGCTTCTTTTCGGGGTTTACACTCATAGAATTTATGTTCTTCATATGTACGCCTCCATTATTGAGGAATCAACAAATGACAAACAGAAATGGGTATATTTCTATTTGATCAAGCAAATAATTAGCTTATCTAATAGTTTTAGTTTCCGATAAACTTCTTAATCCTGTTGAATATGAAGATGGTATTGCGATTCTCTTATTTGCTTAGCTTCTTGATTTTTCCGGCAATTATAACTGCTCAAACTTCTGCGAACGATTCAAAAGCAGAAGCAGTCGATCGAATTTTTGAAGAGATGCCTATCGAAGCCAGGCTTGAGGAAACGCCACAGAAAATTTATTCACTGCTATCACAAAACCCTTTCGGCTTGCCTCAATCCCAAAATGAACGGCTGCTGGATCTTTACTCAGAGCACTTTCTTTCGGATGGGCTTTTAAACTATACGAGAGAAACATTTCAAAAAAAATATGACCCGGAACCGGTTGATGAAATCCTTAAATGGTTTCAAGCTGAAAATATCCAGTCGGTCTTAAAAGCGAAAAAAGAATTTTATACGCTTCAAGGGATTCGCAAACGGGTTGTAAACCAGTACGAACTAGAACAAAATCCACCAACCGAAAACCGAATCGAACTTATAGAGCAGTTATCCGAAACGATGTCTGCAGTAGAAACCGAAGTAGAAGCACGGGTTATTATTTTTCGGGCAGCAATTTCGGCCTTCAGTGAGCTCAATGGTCAACAGGCACTTAGTCCGGCACAAATTGAGGGCACAGTAGATAATTACCGCTACCAAATACAGCTACAAATCGGACGCGAGGTAAAAAATCAGTTACTCACATTATATCACGGACTTGATGATGAAAAGCTCCGTAAACAGATCGATTTTTATAAAACTGATCCCGGCAGGTGGTTGAATAATACGATTGCAGAATCTGTGCATTCGGCTTATCAAACGGCCGCCGACGGTTTTCTCGACTCAGTTCAAAGTTTATAACCATATGCATCCTCCCGTCTATCCTATATAACAATTATTGTATTACCATGAACAAGCAATTTCTCTTACTTCTGTCACTGCTCATTACCTTTTATGGTTGTTCAACAACGCAACCTGCTGTTGAAGATGAAGAAACTTCGTCCACTCAGCAATCGCAAGAAGCTGAAGAACGTAAAGCGCCCGTCGATTTTTCTACCCTGCTGGAACCGCCCAAAGATTGGTACCATCTTGATGAACAGCAGAGTCAATTTCGGGGTGTGAGCAGCCAACGGGCTTACGAAACCATCCTGAAAGATAAATCACCGAAAAGGGAGATCGTGGTAGCGGTTATTGACGGTGGAGTGGATGCCGAGCATGAGGATTTGAGAAATGTAATGTGGGTTAACGAGGATGAAATTCCCAACAACCAGAAAGATGATGATGAAAACGGATACATAGACGATATCCACGGCTGGAATTTTATTGGCGGTTCGGATGGACAAAATGTTGACCACGATACTTTTGAACTAACGCGGCTCTATCGCCAACTGCACCCTCAGTTTAAGGATGTTGATCCAACAATTTTAAGTGCCGACAAAAAGGAAGAGTATGACTACTACAAAGAAATTGATTCTGCTTATGCCAGCGAGGTTAAAAAGCTAGATCAACAGTACAGCAATATTCAATCGCTGGAGCAGAATATGAAGGAGGCCGATAAGATTTTGATGGATCATTTTGAGGGAGACTACAATTACCAGGATCTCAGCGAGCTTTCGCCCACAAATCAGCAGCTGGCATCAGCTAAAAATGTTATGAGCTATATAATGGAAAATGATATCGATTCTACCTTGATTGCTGACCAGAAAAAGCAGATTTATGAGTTCGCCAAATACGGCTATAATCCGAATTTTAATCCGCGTGATATGGTGGGTGATGACTATGAGGATAAATCCGAACGGTACTACGGAAATAATGATGTGGCCGGACCCGATCCGAGTCACGGTACCCATGTAGCGGGGATTATTGCGGCCGAACGGGATAATGAAATTGGCATAAACGGGATAGCGCCCAATACACGCATTATGGCTATACGCGCCGTGCCCAATGGCGACGAACGAGACAAAGATGTGGCCAATGCTATTCGCTATGCGGTGGATAACGGTGCCGACATCATTAATATGAGCTTCGGCAAAAGTTATTCTCCCCATAAAGAAGTTGTAAATGAGGCAATTGAATATGCCGATGAAAACAATGTACTGATGGTACATGGGGCGGGTAATAGTGCCAAGAATTCTGATAACAATCCCAGTTATCCCACCGATGAGTTTGATTCAACTCTCAGCGACTCATCGGCTACGCTTTGGATTACTGTAGGAGCTACCTCCTGGAAACCCAATGAAGAATTTGTTGCCAACTTCAGTAACTACGGAGATCAAACTGTGGATGTATTTGCTCCGGGCGTAGATATTTATTCTACTATGCCGGAAAACGAGTATAAATTTCAAGATGGTACCAGCATGGCTTCTCCCGTGGTAGCGGGAATCGCGGCATTAATTATGGTTTACTATCCGGATCTGACTCCGGCACAGGTCCGACAGCTCATCCTGGAAAATACAGTTCAATATTCCACTCAGAAAGTAATTCTGCCTACAGAAGGAAATCCCCAGGAATCTAAAAAGGTAACATTTTCTGACCTTTCCGTTTCGGATGGGGTCGTAAACGTTTATCAAGCCCTGCAGCAAGCAGAAAAAATGAGCGATTGATAAGGGATTTCCAAGGGTGCCTTATTTGTCGGTTGTTAAAGAATCAGAGTAATACGCTTCTTTGCCCTCTTCTTTCTCAATTGTTGCTTTTTGTCCCGGCCGTGGGATGAACATCGGAATCTCATCGCGATATTTTTGATATTTTTCTCCGAATGCTTGAATTAAATCCCGTTCTTCAAGCTGCAGTGCAATAAGGATGTATCCTGTTGTTGCGACAGAAAAAATGAGGTGCCCTACTGTCATTTCAGGTGTAGCCCAGAAAGCAAGAAAAAATCCAAGCATCATTGGATGTCGCATGTAACGATAAAGGCTGGGCGTTTGAAGATCCGGCTGCCATAAATCGCGACCCTTTATGAAATCACGGATTTGTGTCAAACCAAAGAGATGAGCGTGACTAATCAAAAAGGTAGTATAAACTACCAATCCCCAACCTAGAGCAAATAACCCCCATAGTATCCATTGTCCAATCTCATTTTCCACAGTCCAAATGGTAGTTGGTAAGGGTTGCCACTGCCACATCAACAGGATAAGTACGGCACTTGCCAATAATACATAGGTGCTTCGCTCAATTGGTTCGGGAATTATTTTCGTCCACCATTTCTTAAAGCCCGGACGAGCCATTCCGCTGTGTTGAATAGCAAATAGACTCAACAGCCCAATATTTATCAGTAATGCCGGGAGGAAGGCTCCCGTCTCTCCTGTATTTATTGTTTTCGGCGCCCAGAAATCCCCCACAAAGGCAATTGCATAGCAAAAAGCAGCTAAAAAACTCATGTAACTGATTGCTCCAAATAAAAAAGCTAGTATTCTACCCATTTTATAACTCTTTATTATTTGATGACAATTAACGTTATCTAGTAACTACCATAACGTTAGTGATAAGGAGGGAGCCTGTCATGAGGCACTGGTCTCAAATTTATTTTTCTTTTCGGACATGAAAGGCTTTTAGATGGGACTGTTGTCCCATTAGAAAAATAGAGCGAACGCTTATTTTTTTCCCAATCCCGCCTCCCGGGCCAGCACAATAGCTTGTCCCCGGGAATCAACCTGTAACTTACTGAAGATCCGGGTGTTATGATTACGAACCGTTTTCGAGCTAATATAAAGCTGGTCGGCAATTTGATCGTTTTTAAGTCCTTTGGCAATTAAACCGAGAACCTCACATTCGCGGGGTGTCAACTCGGGAAAGGTTGCATGCGGATCTGTTCGTGTTTTTTCTTCTGCTGAAGAACCAAGGAAATTTCTTACCTCCGCCAGAAAACGATCCCAGGCAGGATCATCTTTTAGCAAAATATGGTTTTCACTCTCTAAAGGAACAAACCGGGCATCGGGAATCAGAGATGCCAACTTTCGTCCTGCCTCAAACGGTACAACTTTATCCCCGGTAACATGAAAAACCAGCGTAGGCACCTCCACCTTTTTTGCCAATTCTTCGACATCAATCCGATTGAAAACTTCCCAAAGACGAGCTGCCATTTCCGGAGAAGCAGACTTACGTTGAAGATTCGCTAACCACTGGTGCTCCTTCTCAGAAGCATCCGGCATAAGCAAATCGGTGAAAACCCGGCGGAATATAGCAGTGTCACCTCGTCCCCACCCTACTTTAATTATTTTTGTGAGCGTTTTGGTTTCTAACTTCTTTCGTAAAGGAGTTCCATCAACAAGATTTCCTTTGCTGTAACTGTCATACAAAATAAGATGGCTAACACGCTCGGGATGGCAGACAGCATAAGCAAGAGCTATTGCTCCTCCTTGGCAGAATCCAATTAAAGGAAATTTGTCGATATCGAGATCTGCAACAATTGTTTCCAGATCCCTAACCCAAACTTCTAAGGACTGCTCGTTTACCGACCGATCTGATAATCCGGACCCCCGAAGATCGAAACGGATAAGGGTAGAATTTTTTGAAAATTCCCGAAACCAATGGGACCACACCGGTCCTTTCCAGTCAAGATCCAAATGAGTTAGCCAGTTAGCTACCCGTACCAAAGGCGGCCCACTCCCCGAGGTGGCATAGGCAAGTTTCACTCCATCGGGAGCCGAACAAAAACGGATATCTTGTTCCAAAACTTTCCCCACTTATTGACTACATACCAATGTATAATTGGTTCTGTTTAATATCTACTTTGAGGATTATTAAAATTTGATGTCAATATAGAAGAAGCCTTGAAATCATCATTTATTTTCGTCCGGTGGCAATCACAAACTCACCCGGAATTTGATACGAGCTCCCATTTCGATACGGCTGGATAGATTCGATATATTCGGCGTGAACCTCCTCCTTGGTTTTATCATCAAATTTACGATATGCCAAGGCTACGGCTCCACCCAAAAATGCCCCTACAATAGCCTCCTCATCAGTTTCATAATTTAACGGTACTTCAAATCTATCGGTTTTCACCTCTTGAAAACCGGCCATTTCGAACGTTTGCTGCAAGCTATTTCCAGTTCCAAGCTGGAAAAAAAGCGGGCATACATCGGTTTTTACGCGTCGATCAACAATCGGGAATATTTCCGCCCATCCACAGACATTTCGGCGTCCCCAGACTAATGCTGTAGCTCGTCCACCCGGTTTTACCACGCGGTACATCTCCTGAATTGCCTTATCGGGATTGGGATAATACATTAGTCCCAATGAATTAATAGCAACATCAAAAGAATCATCGGGCAGATCCAGTTCTTCGGCATCCATATGCCTAAAACTAATGTTGGGAAAGCCTTTTTTCTCAGCCTCTTCTGCCGCTTTGTCAATCATCCCTTCGGACAAATCAATTCCTACAACTTTTCCACTCGATTGTACTGCTTCGGCGATCGGAAAAGTTACCAAACCGGTACCGCAAGAAATATCCAAAACATTTTCTCCTGCTTTCACATCAGAAATTGAAAGTAACCGCTCTTGGGCCGGCCACAATTGGTGCTGCCATCCATTCTCATAATGCGGGGATGAATAGTCCCAACCATATCGCTGTACTCTTCGCTGTAATTCAGGTTTCATAGCTTCTGTATTCTTAAGATTAAAATTATCCTCTGTTTATGGATCCATTTTCTTTTGAGCAACTATGCACCACGATTCAAGCTCAAGGTTATTTCCTTTAAATTCGACCGCGGGATCTGTCTGAATTTCTGTATCAACAACCGAGAATCCATTTTGGGTTAGCGTTTCTTTCCACTCCGGAATTTCATACAGCTTAAATCCATACTTCACAAAAGGAAAAGCAGTCATGCTTTGCTTACTTCTAATTCCTGTATAAAATAATCCGTCCGGTTTTAAAACACGATAGATCTCCTTCAGATGCTTTTGGGGAGCTTCCCAAAAATAGACCACCATGTTGCAAAATATTTTATCAAACAACTCATCAGGAAACGGCAAATTATCACTCCGCCCCAATCGAACGTCTAACTTTCCCGAAGCAATTGAATTCCGGTTATTATTTTTAGCCGTTTCTACCATTTCTTCTGAATAGTCTATCCCTTTAACCTGCAATCTGCTTTCATCTAAAAACAGCTTGTTAAAAAATTTGCCCGTGCCAAATCCTACTTCCAGGATTCGGTCATTTTCCTGAGGGTTCATTACATTTAAAGTCAGATCATAAAGTGACTCGTTAACCCTATCCATATTTTCTCCAACTTCCTGTGCATACTCTCCACTCGGTTTACGTAACTGAC
>CAZYOD010000008.1:0-14840 GCA_964648635.1 uncultured Balneolaceae bacterium
AAAAGCAGATTACAAGCGGCAATAAGGTGAAGCCCGGGATACCTTGTGAAACGCTGCATATAAAGTGTTAAGCCCCTTTTTAAGCGGGATTTTGGAATTGATTTCTATTCTTGTATTCTGTTGAATAATAAATATAGAGCGTATCCAATATAAAAATATAGACGGGGTACATTATGTTTCTTCCAAGAGTTATCATCACTGGGCTTGCACTTCTATGTATATGTGGTAGTGTTACAGGACAACCTTCAACACCTGATTTTGGGGACATTCCGCAAAAACATATAGAACTTAATTCTTTCAAAGGGGATTCAAGTCTGGGTGCTATCATATTATTTGACCGAGGTAAGGTCAGTTTTAGTCCCGATTTGGAACTTGAGTTTGAACGTCACCGTCGTATCAAGATCCTGAGCAAGAAAGGTTTTGATTGGGCAGATGTTACAATTCCGTACTATGCCGAGGGCAGAAGACAAGAGATCAATAATTTGGATGCAGTTTCCTACAATGTTATGCCCAATGGAGAAGTAAAATCCCGTAAGGTGGGAAGACGAAATTTCTTCGAAGAAAAAGTTTCGGATAAATGGGAGCAGGTTAAGTTTACATTTCCCGCTGTTGAGCCCGGTACTATTATTGAATACAAGTACCGGATGGAGTCAGAGAGTCTGCTTGATTTTCCTGACTGGACGTTTCAACATGATATCCCAACCCTCACAAGTCTTTATACAGCCAAAGTTCCCGAGTGGTATCGGTATATGTATTATTTCCAAGGCATCGAGCAGCTAGACAAGCAGGACCAGGAAACTTATAGGGATTCAAAGTATATTCAATTTAACAGAAATAGTGCCAGGCGTTCTAGAGGAGGCTTTATAGATTACAAGGTTACCGAATATCTGTGGCAGATGAATAACATACCTGCACTAACGGAGGAACCTTTCATGTCGTCTGTCAAGAATTTCAGGTCAAAACTGTATGTTCAGCTTGCTTCCATAAACTATCCCAATACTCCTGTCAAACCGATAATGAACAATTGGAACCAAGTAGTTGAAGAGCTTAATGGGCATGAGAAGTTCGGGAAAAGACTGGAAAGCAGCAGTCTGCTCAAAGAAGTTACTGCCCGAGTAACGGAGGAAGACAGTTCGGCTTTTGACAGAATGAAAAGCATTTATGAATATATCTCAAAAAGCATCAAGTGGAATGAAGATTTAAAATTGCTGGCGGATAAGTCACTCGAAGATGTACTTGCACAAAATTCGGGCAGCAGTGTTGAAATTAACTTGCTGTTGTTGCAGATGCTTCGGGAAGCGGGTATTGAGGCATACCCTGTTTTAATGAGTACGCGTGACAACGGAAAATTACAGACAGTCTATCCGGTTATGGCTCAGTTCAACCATGTAATATGTGCGGCGAAGGTTGATGAAAAAACGCACTACCTGGATGCCAAAAGTGAGCTACGTCCATATAACCTGTTGCCTGTAGCTGATTTAAATGGTGATGCTTTGTTAGTTAAGAATGACGGTTATAAATGGGCTAATATAACTTCTACAGCACCTTCATCAGAGTTCTTCATGTTGAATATAAAAATGAATGAGGATGCTTCTATTGACGGAGCCTTGGAGACACGGCTTTCCGGGTATCCGGCTCTGGAAGCTCGGGTGGCTCTGGATAACAAAAAAGAGAAAAGTGACGGTGATGTATTAAAGGAGAGGTGGTTTGATAACTACCCCGATATACAACTGGAGAAAGTTTCCGTGAAGAACAAAAAGAACTCAGATGAAAATCTGTCTGCAACTGCAAGGTTAAGTAATCTAAAAGCTTCTAACTCCTCCAATAATGACTATTATTATTTTAATCCGATGGTGGTACTGAGAGAGAAATCTAACCCGTTTAAGTTAAAAGGGCGTAATTTTCCCGTTGTATTTCCATCAACCTTCAGCAAAAAAATGATAGTTAATATCTCTCTTCCAGATGGAATGATTGTAGAGGAAATTCCGAAATCAAGGATCGTGAGACTGGACAAGCAAGCGGGTTTCTATAAACGACTCATACAAAAGACGCCGGTTAACGGTAATCTTACAATGTTATACGAAATTAATTTTAACAGGCATATATTTAAGCCTGCCGAATACCAGCAGTTGAAAAAATTCTGGGAGGAATTGGTGAATACGCATTCTGAAGTAGTGGTACTGAAACGAAAAGAAATGAAAAAAAATGAAAATGTATCCACCAATGAATAAGGTAAAGACGGTAATTTTATTTGGGATTCTGTTTCTTAGCGCGTGGGCTTGCTCTACACCCGGGGCCATGAAAATATTGCACGATCACAGTTATCCATTGGAAAATGTGCAGGATGATCTGTTGGATGGAGCCGATGCATTGACGCGACATTACGAGCGTAGAATTGAATTTATTGACGACTCGAGGGCAGTTACAACTGTTCGCTTTTCGGTTACTGTTTTGAATAAGGATGGCAGGGATCGTGGTCGGCTGCATCTGCAGTATGATAAACTTCGTCAAATTGAATATGTGCGTGGCTCTTTGAGAGATGGTAAAGGTAATCTTATCCGTAACATATCGGATGGGGATATGAATGATTTCAAGGCTACGAACAGTATTTCTCTGTACGATGACAACAGGGTCAAGACCTATCAGCTGTACCACGGGAGCTATCCCTATACCGTAGAGTACGAATATAGACTCAGGCATGACGGTTACATCGGTTTTTCAAACATGTCGTTCCAAAAATTCCGGGAGGGGATAGAATTTGCCAAATTCGAAATCAAATATCCCAGAAGAATGAAGGTCAACCACCTTGTGGAAAACGAGGAACCTGCTATTGACATGGATACTACAGCAAATAAATACATCAAGCGGTTTACTTATAGAGATCTGCCACCCATAAAAAAAGAAAAATTTGGGCCTCCATCTTCTACTTATCTTCCGCAGCTTTCGGTAACTCCCAATAGATTTCAGATCGAAGACACTAATGGATCATTCACAAGCTGGGAAGCTTTTGGGAGATGGTACTACAAATTGGGTAAAGGCAGGCAGGAGCTTTCGAATAATATTAAGGCAGAGGTGGATGTTCTATTGGAGGGAGTCGAAGATGATGCCCACAAGCTGGAGATCCTTTACAATTATCTTCAAGAAAAGACCAGGTATGTGAGCGTGCAATTGGGTATTGGCGGTTGGCAGCCTTTTGATGCCCGCTATGTAGGAAACAACCAGTATGGAGATTGCAAAGCATTGACAAATTTTATGATGTCATTGGCTAAGTATGCAGATATTACAACCTATCCTGTACTTATCAATAACGGACTGAGTACGCAGTACGAGGTTAGACCGGATTTTCCGAATAATGCCTTCAATCACGTAGTATTAATGGCACCACTGGAAGAGGATACGCTTTGGATGGAAAATACCAGCTCCACTACTGCTTTTGGCAACGTAGGGCTTTCAAATGAAAACCGGTACGGTCTGGCGATTACACCGGAAGGGGGGCGGCTGGTTCAGACACCGTCAAAAGCGTATGTTGAAAACCAGCAGCTTAATACAGTACACCACAAAATCAACAGCGACGGTTCCGCACACAGTCAGGTACAAACTTCTTATACGGGTAACCAGCAGGAATACATCCGTCAGATGCTGTCAATGAAAAACAACAAGGAACGGGAGAAGTGGTTAAGGAACAGCGTAAATCTGAACAACGCCCGCTTTGTTAAAATTGATTTCTCCGATCCGGGTCAAAAAGAAAGCAGTTATGATCTTTCATTTGAAGTTGAGCTACCTCAGCTTGCCAGCCGCATGGGATCACGCCTCTTTATCCCTCTGAATAGCTTTAATAGGTGGAATCTTCGATTCTCAGAGCCGGAAAAACGCAAACGTGATATCTTCTTGCCCTTTACCTACCACGACAGTGATTCCACACTTATAAAAATTCCATCCGGATTTGATATCGAATCCATGCCTGAACCTGTGTATATTGATAATGATTTTTTGACTTATACCTCACAGATAGTAAGAAAAGATGATGAGACCTTACTTTATACTCGAACCGTCGGCCTGAAAATAAAAAGGATACCAAAAGAGGAATATCAGCAAGCCAAAGTTGCATTTAATGAAATTTGGAAGTCTGATAGAGGTAAAATTGTGGCTAGAGAAATATAAACTTAGCATGTCCGATCATCCCAAAAATAAAGTGCTAACAGACGATTATCGCACCAGCAGGAACTTTTATGAAAGCGATCTGATTCTTCGATCCTATCTGAAGAACTATTTGGACGATAAAAGTCATCAGTATATAAAAGCATATTTGCAGAAATTGGGAGAAAAAGCGGCTCTGGAAATGGATGAGCTATCTTTAAAAGCTGATCAAAATCCACCAGTCTTGAAAAAGCGTAACAAGTTCGGGGAAAATTCTGATGAGGTTGAATTTCACCCGGCTTATTGGGAGCTGATGGATATCGCGGCCGAATCCGAAATGTTTTATCTAAAGTATCATCCCGATATAAAAGAAGATTTTACGGGAGTCCGACATTGCTTGGGATTTGCTTTAGGGCAGCTGTACGCGATGAGTGAGCTGGGGCAATACTGTCCGCATTGTATGACCGACGGTGCGGCTTTTCTGATTGAGCAGTTTGCCGATTCCGAAGATAAAGAGAGATTACTGCCTCAACTGGGAGCTCGAAATGGCAAGGACCTCTTTTCAGGAGCTATGTTTATAACCGAAAAATCCGGTGGATCTGATGTTGGAGCTAATCTATGTACTGGGGAAAAGATAGAAGACAAAAAATATAAGCTCAACGGAGAAAAATGGTTCTGCAGTAATGTAAATGCAGATGTAATTATGGCGTTGGCACGCACGGGAGAAGTAGAATATGGCACGGGCGGACTCTCTATTTTTCTGGTAGAAAAGAAGCTAGCCGATGGTAGTCGCAATCCAATGGAAATAGTTCGCCTAAAGGATAAGCTGGGCGTCCGCTCTATGGCTACGGGCGAAGTCCGCTTTCAAGATACGATTGGTAAGCGGCTGGGAGCAGAGGGTGAGGGGTTCAAGGTCATGGCCCAGATGATCAATATCTCTCGAAACTATAATTCGGTAGCTGCTCTGGCCGGAAATCGCAGGGCTATAATCGAGGCGTGGCAATATTTGAATCACCGCAATACGTTTGGAAAACGAGCCGTGGAGCATGCGCTTGTACGCGAGAAATTTCATGAGTTGGGATCGCAGTATTTGGCAAATTTTCTGTTGGTCTGGCGCGGCTTGCTGGCGATGGATGCGGCCGAAACCGGCAATGAAGATGAACAGCATCTGCTTCGCATGATCACGCCGATGGCCAAATGGTGGTCGGCCGAACAATCGGTGTATTCCGTACGCGAATGCATGGAGCTGATGGGGGGCAATGGCTATATCGAAGATTTTGTAATGCCGAAACTGTTGCGGGATGTTAACGTGCTGCCGATCTGGGAAGGATCGGGAAATATCATTGTTTTGGATATGCTTCGAGCCGCCCAAAAATCGCGCGGACTATCTATAGTTTTCGAGATGATTGAAAAAGCAGCGAAAAAATCCGGTAACTACTGTGAACTATTGTTTGATGAGCTGTCGGATGTGAAATCGACTTGGAAATCCATCCAAAAAAAGGACAACCGTGATACTATCGAAGCTACCGCCAAGCCGTTATTTGAGCAGCTGATAAAGCTATTTGAAATGGCACTTTTAATCGAAGAAAAAGTGTCGGCAGACTCGACTCGCTTTGATATCGCGCTTCGCTATTTCGCACGTAGCTTTGACGGATCTTTGAACACCCGCAATCCTCTGAAACCTGAAGAGCTGGAAGAGCTTATAGGCTGGGAGTATTAATTGAGATTCTCTTTGTTTCTTAAGCCTAAAAATGAATTTTTTTACCTATTTATTAAATAGGTAATGGCGTGGTGCTGAATTTTTTCTGTAAGGATTTCCTCCGAAATATATCTTACCTTTAGAACGAAATGATAAAATAAATGAGGAAAACATTATGAGTTCACTCAATAAAGCAATGATTATTGGTCGTCTTGGACAGGATCCGGATGTACGTTACACCCAGTCGAATACGGCCGTAGCAAATTTGTCAATTGCCACATCAGAGCGCTATAAAGATAAGCAGGGCGAATGGAAAGAGAATACAGAATGGCACCGTGTGGTGGCTTGGGGACGTTTGGCTGAAATTTGCCAGGAATACCTGAAAAAGGGATCACAAGTTTATATCGAGGGTCCTATCCAGACGCGCAAATGGGAGGACAAAGAAGGTCAGACCCGATACTCTACCGAAATTAAGGCGCTGACGATGACGATGCTCGACAGTAAAGGTGAAGGCGGAGGCAATGTGCCCTCGAAGCCGGACAATTCACAGCCTGTTTCTAGCAGCGTGGATTTAAACGAAGACTTCGATGATATTGATGATGATTTGCCTTTCTAAGGTTAATTAAATTATATATGAAGCGGTAAGGCTTGTTGCTTTACCGCTTTTTTCTATTCTTGCACCGCAACTTCTAAGTACCTAGCTTTAGAAAAACGAAGTATAAAAACAGGTAATTGGACGACCCGAGCAGTTTACTTTTTATAATAGATTTTATTTTCCAGAACGAAGGATCGCTTCTAATAGATAAGTCACTGGATCCCATTGGCATAACCGTGCAATTGATATTTATTGTATTGGGACTTCTGTTTTCTGCCCTCTTCTCGGGATCCGAAGTGGCCTTTTTCTCCCTTGCCAATCAACAGGATCTGTTAACGGAAGGGGATACAGAAGGGACGGCGGACCACCTTATTGTACGAATGCTGGAGCGTCCACGCCGTTTGCTGGCAACTATTCTCATTGGTAATACTTTTGCCAATATCGTAGCATCGGTTTTGGCAGCCGTGGTGACCGGTAATCTGGCTGCGTATTTGGGGCTTGCGGAGCTACTGGTTTATTTTGTTGAGGTTATTGTGCTTACGTTCATGATTTTAATACTCAGTGAGATTACCCCGAAAATTATAGCCATCAATAGTCCGTTAAAAGCGGCTCGCAAAGTCAGTCGTTTTATTTATGTGTTGTATACGATATTGAAGCCGGTTTCGAGCGTCATAGCAAACAGTACACTCAGCCTCGAAGAGCGTCTCCCGAAGCCGAATAGCAAAATGACTTCCGAGGATATCAAAACCATGGCCGAAGTCAGCGAACAGGAGGGATCTATAAAAAGTGACGAGCGGGAGATTATTGAAAATGTAATTGAATTCGGCAGTACCACTGTGCGCGAAATTATGACTTCTCGGGTGAACATTGTGGCAATTTCTACCGGCAGTTCTCTGGATGAAGTCATAAGCCTGATCCGTGAAAAGGGACTTTCGCGAATGCCAATTTATGAGAATGATTTGGATAATATTTTAGGTGTTATTCATTCCAAAGACGTGTTGCCCTACATTAATTCGGATATTGAACGGACTACTATTAACTGGCGTACGATTGCAAGAAAGGCTCTGTTTATCCCCGATACCAAAAAGTTGGATGATCTGTTGCGCGACTTTCAGCAGGAGAAAACTCATATCGCTATTGTTGTTGATGAATATGGCGGTACGGAAGGGCTTATCACACTGGACGATATTTTGGAGGAGATTATTGGGGAAATAACGGACGAATACGACGAAATAGAGGAACGACTTTATACCAAATTCAAAAACGGTGTTTACATTTTTGATGCCAAAATAGATCTTGACGATATGGAGGAGATCCTCGGCATTGAGCTGACATCCGATGAAGATGAATACGAAACGCTTGGGGGACTTGTCTATCACTTAACTGAGCGAATTCCAAATGTCGGTGAACGGGTATATTATCGTGATTTGGAACTTACCATTCATTCCGTTCAGAACAACCGCGTTAAAAAATTGCGCGTTAAAGTACAGGAACGTCCTCAATCGCCGAAAGAACAGCAGCAAACCAAGAAATAATTGATTCAAATTTTTTGATGACCACTTCTTACAAACTCGTACAAACGGATGTAGATCTGCAAGAGTTTAACACGCTGAATATTTCTGCCTCGGCCCGCTATTTCGCTTCCATAAAAAGCGAAGAGCAGCTTAAGAGCATCTTAATGCATCCCAAAACCGACGGACTACAAATATTTATTTTGGGCGGTGGCAGTAATATTTTATTTACAGAAGATTTTGATGGCCTGGTGCTGCATATCGAAATTATGGGTCGCGAGGTTATAAAAGAAACGGATGAGCACGTTTGGCTAAAAATTGGAGCGGGGGAGAACTGGCATGAGATTGTTCGATACTGCGTGGAAAACGGATGGGGCGGCGTCGAAAATTTATCGCTGATTCCCGGTACGGTAGGTGCAGCCCCGATACAGAATATCGGCGCGTATGGCGTGGAGCTGTCAGAAGTTTTTGAATGGCTGGAGGCAGTGGATATTGAAGGGCGGCAAACCCGCCGTTACAATAAAGAAGACTGCTTGTTCGGTTATCGAAACAGCATTTTTAAGGGTGAACTTAAAGGTATCGTTATTGTTACCAATGTCGTTTTGAAGTTGTCAAAGCAGCCTGAGGTAAACACTTCGTACGGATCCATACAAGATGAGCTCGAACAACGGGGAATCGCCAATCCCGATATCCGAGATATCAGTGATATTGTTATCGATATTCGAAACAGCAAGCTGCCTAATCCCCAAAATTTAGGGAACGCCGGCAGTTTTTTTAAAAATCCCATTGTTGATAACCGGATTTACCAGCAGATCGAGAAGGATTATCCTGAGGTGCCCGGCTATCCCATAGAAAATGGTCATATTAAGATTCCCGCCGGATGGCTGATTGAAGAAACAGGCTGGAAAGGAAAGGTGGTCGGCAATACGGGTACGTATAAACAACAGGCACTTGTGATCGTTAATCACGGCGATGCAACGGGTCAGGAGGTTTTGCAGCTGGCTGAAGAGATCCAAGCTTCCGTGAAAGAGGAGTTTGGTATTGAGCTTGTCCCGGAAGTTAACATTGTATAGTATGGGCGTTTCGTCAGATAGGAGCAATTATTTCACCAAGCATCTGTTTGGTGCCGGGATCGAATGTCCTACTAAGCTTTTCTACTACGCTCATAATTATCCTGAAAACCAGCAGTCCCGCCCATTTATAGAGCATGCTATTTACAATAAACGACTGTTGAATGCTCTTGCCCAAACGGCCTATCCAAAAGGTATTTTTGTTGAAGAGAATTCTATTTCGGAGGCCGCTGACCAAACGAATAGCCTCTTGCAACGGGAAGAAGTGGTTCTTTTTGACGCCATTTTTGAGCATCAACAGATGATGGCACGGTTGCCGATAGTTGAAAAAAATGACAATCGGCTTACTGTTTTTTACACTCGCACAAAAGCATTTAATTCCCGCAGAAGCAAGCTGACAGACAAAAAGGGAAAAATTAATAGCAAGTGGCGCAAATATTTACTCGATTTTGCCTATCAGCTTTTTTTAGTTAGAAAGAATTGGCCGAATATACCTATCGATGCGGTGTTGGTTATGCCAGAAAGATCGGAACTGGGGGATACCGATAACCTTCCCTTCCTGTTGAAACCATTGGAGAAGAAAAACACCTCGAGCGTGGTTCCCTTAACAAATCAAAAATTGATGGTAAAGCTGAATGTTTCTGATCTCATCGAAAAGGTGTGGGATGATGCTGCATTCGCAAAAGAGTATTTGCCCCGAGATACTTTTGAAAACACGCTGGCGTATTTTCGAAGATTGTATTTTAATAAAGAAAAGGCCGGACCTGAAATTGGCCTAAAATGCAAAGTCTGTGAGTTTCGGGTGGAAAATGATCGTATTGCAAATGGGGAGAAGAGCGGATTTAATGAATGCTGGAAACCATATATGGGCGTTGAAAATCCGTCCGAGCATCATGTTTTTGATCTAATTGGTCCGGGGACAAATCGCTGGGTGCTAAAAGGAACATACGATCAGCGTGAGATTCCCGCGGATGATATTTTCACACCGGAAACCATCGTTAATGGTAAGGGGCGCATTTCCCATACCATGCGGCAGGCACTTCAAATTTCAAAAGTAAAGGGCGAAAATATTCCCGAAGAGATTTTTCGTCCCGCTATTTTTCAAGAGCTCGATCGCTGGGAATACCCGCTCCATTTTTTGGATTTTGAGGCGGGCAACTATGCGGTGCCGGTGCGGAGCAAGCGTGCACCGTATCATTTGGTTGTTACCCAGTTTTCATGCCATACTCTTTATCAGAATGGAAGTTGGACCCATCACCAGTGGGTAGATGACCTCCGGAGCGGATATGTAAGTTATCAGCTGGTACGAAAACTCATGAAAGTGCCGGGTATTACAGACGGAACCATCATACAATATTCTGATTTCGAACGGAATGCACTTAAAACAATTTTGGGTGAACTTAAGACCGATCGTGAACATATTGCAGATGCCGATGAGCTGATTCACTGGATTGAAAAAATCATCCATCGTAATGATTCTACTCATCATAAACCGCCCTACATTGCAGATTTAAGCCGTCTGGTCAAGAATTTCTATTACAATCGGGAGATGGGTAACTCGCTGAGCATCAAAGATGTATTGCAGTCGGTGATGAGCCATAGCGATTTCTTGAAGGAGAAATATTCCCAACCATATTTTAGTGAAAATTTTGATGGAATCGTTTGGTGGCAGCCGGACGGAAATGGAGGAGCCCGAAATCCCTACAATATTCTTGTAGGGACCGGTGATGCAGCTATTCGACGCGGTACTGAGGCTATGGTAGTGTATGGAAAATATATTGCCCGGGAGTTAAGTGAAGAGGAAAAGAAAGCCTATCAGAGTGCCCTTCTGAAATATTGCGAGCTCGATACGTTGGCCATGATGATGATATTTGAGCACTGGCAGCAGAAAAAAATATCCCGATAACAGATTTTCTACAGGGAACATCTGGAAATTAATTACATTTATATTATTTCCACCTGATAAAAAAGCGAAACTATTCACTATGAAAATATCCTATATCAAAAATCTGACTCTTCCTTTACTGGTATTATTTTTTATAAGCGCTTGTGCGGTACAGCGGAGCCCCGTGACGGGTTCAAAAAGAGCCTACGGCTACAGTTGGGAGCAAGAGCTGCAGCTCGGCAAAGAGGCCGATCAGCAGATCCAGCAGCAATATGGTGTATATGATGATGAAGATCTGCTTAATTATGTGGAATCGGTAGGGCAGGAGGTACTGTCGGTAAGCCATATGCGTCGCGAAGATACGCCCGAACAGTATAGAAATACGGAATTTTATTTTCGGGTTTTAAACAGTCCTGTGCCTAACGCTTTCGCACTGCCCGGAGGGTACGTATATGTGACGCGCGGGTTGTTAACTCATTTGGAAAATGAAGCACAGCTTGCCGTTGTTTTGGGACATGAAATTGCTCACGTAGCGGCTCGACATGCATCCCAGCGGGCTTTTGAGCAGCAGATGGGACAGATAGCGCTCATCGGGGGTGCTATAGCGGGACAAGAACTGCTTGGTGTACCGGGAGGGGATATCCTGGCAGTTGGAGGTCAGGCTGCACAGCTTCTGTTTTTAAGTTACGGTCGTGATGATGAGCGCGAATCCGATGAACTCGGCGTAGAATATGCTGCGAAGAAGAATTATCAGGCTGCGGACGGCGCAGGTTTTTTCAGTGCGTTGGAGCGAATATCTGAGCAATCGGGACAAAGTGTTCCATCTTGGCAGTCCACCCATCCCGATCCGTCAGAACGGGCGCAAACGATTCCCGAATTAGCTCAACATTGGCGTGAACAAGGGTATGAGCAAGACATTGAGAATACAGAAGAATTTATGCGGCACATAGACGGGATGATCTACGGAAATAATCCCCGGGAAGGTTTTGCTGAAAACGGGACATTTTATCACCCTGATCTTAAATTTCAATTTGAGTATCCTTCGGACTGGAAGCTGGTAAATCAGCCAACATTGGTTGCCGTTGTAAGTAAAAACCAAGATGCAGTAACGATAATGCAAATTGATAATAAATCCGATTCTCCGCGCACTTCGGTGGAGGAATTCGTGAGTCAAAAAGGTTTTTCAGTACACTCACACGGCGCGATGCAAAGCAATCTTTTAAATGGGTATGAAGCCATTGCTTTAGCGACCGGAGAAGATGGGAGAGAATTTGGATTTTATGTTTATGCCGTCAACTACGGTGATGAAATTTATCGATTTGCGTCCTATTGCCAAGCAGACAAATTTTCCAATTATCAGCCCTATTTTGAAGAGACCAGCACCTCTTTTGCATCCCTGACAGATCAACGGATACTGGGGATCCAGCCCATGCGCTTGCAAACGGTAAGGACGAATCGTTCTGCATCCTTCTCATCTTACTTGCCGAATTCGTTTCCACTGGATGTTCAGCCTCAGGATGTCGCGATTGCAAATCAGGTGGAGCTTAATGAGACTGTTGAAGCGGGGAGCTGGATTAAGATTCCACGACAATGAGTTATGCGAAATACGTGAAGTGCAACTTTTTAAGTATTACGCATCACGCCTTACTTTTATAAAAATAAGCAATATCTTTCGGCAAAATTATAACCGGAAGTGAATCTTATTACTACTCATGATCGAGCGATATTCCCGCAAAGAAATGGCTGATATATGGTCGTTGGAAAACCAATTTCAAGCTTGGCTGGAGGTAGAACTAGCCGCCTGTAACGCATGGAGCAAGTTGGGTAAAATTCCAAAATCAGATGTTAAAAACCTCTATGAAAATGCATCTTTTAATGTTGATCGTATCAAGGAAATCGAAAAGCAGACGCGTCATGATGTAGTAGCGTTTACGCGGTCGGTATCGGAGTCGCTCGGCGAAGAAAAAAAATGGGTTCACTATGGATTGACCTCCACCGATGTTGTGGATACGGCCAACGGATACCGCCTGAAGCAAGCCAACGAGATTCTGCGAAAGGATCTTCAGCACATCATTGAGGTGCTGGCCGAAAAAGCTAAAAAGCACAAGTTTACGGTTATGATGGGGCGGACCCACGGTGTTCATGCCGAGCCTACAACGTTCGGACTCAAGTGTGCGCTCTGGTATGCCGAAATGAAGCGCAATATGGAGCGTTTTGAGAAAGCCGCCAAAGCCGTGGAATTTGGGAAAATGAGCGGCTCGGTTGGGACGTTTGCCAATATCCCGCCGGAAGTTGAAGAATCTGTGTGTGAAGAGTTGGGACTTAGTCCGGCACCGATTTCAACGCAAACCCTTCAGCGCGACCGCCATGCCGATTACATCTCAACGCTGGCACTGATCGGATCTACCATGGAAAAAATAGCCGTCGAAATTCGTCACCTGCAGCGCAGTGAGGTGCGGGAAGCCGAAGAATTTTTCCACGAAGGACAGAAGGGATCATCTTCGATGCCCCACAAGCGAAATCCGGTGAGCTCAGAAAACATTTCGGGCTGCTCCCGCGTGCTCCGCGGATATATGATGTCGGCCTATGAAAATATTCCGCTGTGGCACGAACGTGATATTTCGCACTCTTCAGTAGAACGAATCATCCTTCCTGATGCTACAATTTTGCTTGATTACATGCTCAATCGGTTTTCGGGCGTTATCGAAAAACTGACGATCTACGAAGATAATATGCACGAAAATATTTATACGACTTATGGTCTTACATTCTCACAGCGTGTACTACATATGTTGATTGATAAGGGGATGTCCCGCGAAAAAGCCTATGACACCGTACAGCCGCTGGCGATGAAGGCATGGAATGAGAAAACAATGTTTCGGGATCTGGTAGAAGCCGATGAGATTGTACAGGAGAATCTCACCGATGAGGATATCGAAGAAGCTTTTAATCTTGATCACCATACCCGGAATGTAGAGCGGATCTTTAAAAGGGTTGGGCTGGAGTAGAACGCTGTTTTGCAGATTTGACAGGTCATCAGATAAAATATCTGTGGTGATCTGTGTCATCTGTGGTTTAATGAGTTAATTATGGAAGATTGGTCAAAAATTATTTTTTCGGATGGGACATCTTTTGAGGAAAAAGTCCTAGAGGTCTTTGAATATCAGTTTGAAAATAATCGGGTTTATCGTCGTTATTGCGAGGTTTTAGGCACAAATCCAGAAAAAATCTCATGTCATTCCGAACAAGTTCAGGATGATATTGAAGTAATTCCGTTACTTCCAATAAAAGCTTTTAAAGATGCTGAGATTATCTGTCAGCCGGAAAAAAAGGCTGATCTTATATTCAAAAGCAGCGGTACTTCTGATATGCAGCGCAGCATCCATCGCGTAGCTGATGTCTCTCTTTATGATCAGTCTATCCTTCAGGGATTTCGCCGGTTTTATAATTTGGATGATGCCGTTGTCTGGGGATACACGCCCGGTTATACCGAGAATCCGGACTCTTCGCTGATTTATATGATTCAGAAACTGATCGATCAGGATAACAGCGGGTTAAGCCGTTTTTTGTCGCTGGATGAGCCGTTAAATCCCAATGCAGTGAAAGAAGTAGCGCGTCAGAAAAAGCAGCTTATACTGTTTGGGGCCGCTTTTGGATTACTGGATTTACTGAAGCTGCAAAAAGTCGAGCTGCCCTCCAACAGTATTGTGATTGAGACAGGAGGCATGAAAACCCATCGAAGGGAGATCGGCAAAGGAGAGTTACACAAAGAATTAGCAAAAGGGTTTGGACTGGACGGAAGTCGCATTCATTCTGAGTACGGAATGGCCGAGCTGTTGAGTCAGGCTTATGCCACCGGCGGACAGTGGTTCCGGACGGTACCGTGGATGCAGGTGACGATTCGAAATCCAGATAATCCCGCAGAAATTTTACCGCCTTACAG
>CAZYOD010000008.1:14940-21661 GCA_964648635.1 uncultured Balneolaceae bacterium
ATATGACATTAGCTTTAATAGAATATGGATAACTTGCAAAAACGAATAGATACTCTACTAGAAGCTACTGAATGTTGGCTTCATAAGGATAATCATCATCTGATGGATGCCATAGATCAAACGGTACAGGAGGGTTACTTTAGTTTTGAAGATGTGAAGCATGCCATCCGGGCAATAAAAAACAGTATCAATAAAACGGCGCTGGAGGAATGGGCTGAGAGGGCATCAGCAAAGCAACAATCTGCCGAAGGAAAGAATGTACTCTGTCTTCATGCAGGAAATTTACCGTTGGTAGGTTTCCAGGATGCCTTTGCCACACTGTTGAGCGGCGCCCGATATACGGGAAAAATTTCGCGGAAAGATCCTTACTTGCTGCCGACGTTTCTCAATGAGGTCAAAAAAACAAAGGTTTGGACTGATATGGATGTGCAGTGGACGCACCGGCTGGATGATTTTGCGGGCATGCCTCATGACGCCATTATTTTTGCGGGATCGGAGTCATCGGTGCCGGGTGTAAAATCAGCAATAGAAAAACATAATTTAGCCCAAAAGGATGCACGTTTTTTAATTCGTACGGCTCATTTTTCCATAGCTTATCTCGATCAAAAAGATGATCAGACGATGCAAAGTTTGACCGAAAGCATTTTTCGGTACGGTGGCAAAGGGTGCCGGTCGGTAGCAATCGTGGTTTCACCTTTTGCATTGAATGAAGTCGAGTCTGAGTTTAGAGATTATATAAAGTCCTTTTGGCTGAACAATCCCCAGCACGAAACTCCGCCGCCAAAGTTGAAACAGCAGTTTGCCTACAACGAGGCTATCAAGCGTCGACAGGTGTGGTTAGATTATTTTCTGCTGCAGGAGGGAGGGCTGGAACTCGATCAGGATTTTGTCTGCTACTGGGTTCAGGGAGATGACCAAACAGTTACGGAGCTGGCAAACAGATACAAAAATGAGTTTCAAAGTCTTTATGTGTCGCACCCCGATGTGGAAATTACGGGATGGAAGGAGCGAACCGAATTTTTATCGGATGCGCAGCAGCCGCCGATCTCCTGGAAACCAGACGGTGTGGATACATTGGAGTGGCTAATAATAAAGGATAAACTTTAGATATAAAGATGATACAAAAAGAAAAAGGGACGCCGAAGCGTCCCTTTTTTATTACTATTATTGATTTTGATAATTATTAGCTGTCTTCGATGGGAGGAGCACCTGCATTTTGAACTTCTTTTTCGAGGTCTGGCATCACGTTTTCAACAAAATCGTTTAGATCTTGCTTTAACTCCTGAAGTTCTTCCTGACCAGTTTTGACGGTGTTATAATGCATCTCCGTAGGACCATAGGTAGTTCGTAATGCTCTATATCCCATAAAAAGTCGGGATCGGGGAGAAGTATCATCAGAAAGTTCCCCGACTTCTTGTTTGGCTTCGCTGCCGTTCATGCGCTCATTAAGCTCTAACAAATTCATTCTTGTATCACGTAACTTACTGAATAAGTCAGGAGCTTCTTCATCGGCTCGTGTTAAGGCCCGCTGCAGAGCTTCTACTTTTTTGACCTGCTTCTGCAGTTTATTCGTCGTTTGCGTGAGATCCTGCTGAAACCTTTCCATATTTTTTCGGAATTCAGCGATTTTCTCATCAGGTGTTCTTTCGAGAGCACCATCCCTTAACGGTTCAACTTCAAAAGTAACCGGACCGGAAAGTTGTGTAACTTCACCTCGTATAACTTTCGATAATGTTGCAGTATAGGTGCCGGGGGTCGCCATAAATCCGCCACCGTAATAGTCATTACCTGCCTCTTCTTCTAGCTCTACAACATCTTTAGAGGGATAATTTAACTCCCAATTGACGCGGTGGAAACCTTTTGTTGCAGGTCCTTCAACTCGGTTTACCACCTGTCCATTCTCATTTTTAACGGTAACGATAACTTTAGGTTTTTGTTCGCGCTGTTCCTGTTCTAACTGCTCCCAGCCGGGAAATGTAACATCTTCCTTTTTGTCAAGCTGCTTTTCTTTTTCTTGACGCTGAGCCTTTAACGATTTGTAACCGTCACGCAGGTGATAGGTAAACACCGTACCAAAAGGTGGGTTGTCAGCCTTGAAGTAGTTGTCACCCATAGAGCTGACTACGCTGTTTTCAACATACCAGTACGTATCGCGTGGTGTAAACAGCTTGGCTTCCTGATTTAGGGTTTGATCATTAATTTCCCGCAGGGGACTATAATCATCCAGTATATAGAATCCTCGTCCGAATGTAGCGCCAACTAAATCATCATGGTTGCGCTGAATTTCCAGATCACGGAATGGGATAGTGGGAACTCCGCCACCCAGTTCCTGCCAGTTCTCACCGCCATCAACAGTAAAGAAAACACCAAATTCGGTACCTGTAAAAAGCAGGTCCTGCTTTTCATGATCCTGAATAACACGCCAAACAAGATGTCGATCGGGAAGATCATCACTGATTAGCGACCAAGATTCACCGCGATCTGTACTTTTAATCAGATAGGGAGAAAGATCGCCGTTTTTGTGATCATCCATTGCGACATACACGGTACTGGCATCAAATCGATCGGCTTTTATATCATTTATGAAAGCCTTGGCAGGAACTCCATCAATATCGCTAAGTTCGATTTCACGCCAGCTTTCACCACCGTTTTCAGTAACCTGAATGCGTCCATCATCAGTACCGGCATAGATCAATCCTTCCTGCTGTGGTGATTCTGCCAGTGATGTAATCGTGTTGTAGTTTGACATCGCATTCATATCCCAGGGGTTATCCCAGCTGCGCTGCTTACCCATAATAGGCAGTTTCAGCCGGTTTTGATCCAGTGTCAGATCCTCTGATATGGCTGTCCAACTGTTGCCCCGATTTTCGGAAACCCAAACTCGTTGAGAAGCAAAAAGCAGTTTCGTCGGGCTGTGGGGACTAATTTCAATAGGAGAATCCCAGTTAAAACGTCCGGGTTCTTCATCTTTACCCGACTGTGGCTGAACCATGACCTGGTCACCGGTTGTACGGTCAATTCGATGTAATCCACCCTGTTGAGTTTCGGCATAAAAGATATTGGGATTACCGGGTTCAGTAGCTGTATCATGACCATCAGCAAAAAGTGTTTTTTGCCAATCGGCATTGCGGATTCCGTCATCATTATCAGTGCGTGAAGGACCGGTCTGGGATCCATTATCCTGCGTCCCGCCATATATGTTGTAAAACGGCTTAGCATTGTCCACAGCTACTTTGTAAAATTGTGTTATTGGCATATTGTTGTTGAAATTCCAGGTCTTGCCAAAGTCGTAGCTTTCGTAAAGCCCTCCGTCAGTTCCCATCAATAAATAATCGGGATCGTTTTCGCGGAATGCCATGGCATGGTCATCACCATGACGGGTTCTTGAATTCATATTTTCAAATGTAGCTCCGTGATCGTTAGACACTTCTGTTGTTACATCCATTAAATAAATAGTGCCGAAGTGATGAGGTGAAGCATACAGCTCCTGGTAGTAGTGGGGACCGGTTCCGCCCGCTACGGTGTTAGACATTTTTTTCCATGAGCTTCCTCTGTTTTCGGATTTATAAACCCCTCCCTTTGTGCGGTCGAGTGTAATGGCGGCATAAACGATATCGGGTTTTTGTGGAGATATCGCTAGGCCAATTTTACCCATATTTGAATTCGGGAGTCCGTTTGTTAATTCAGTCCATTCATCACCGCCGTTACTACTGCGATAAATTGCGGTCCCGGGTCCGCCGCCCATGTAGGCTGCTGCAGTGCGATGACGTTGCCAGGTTGCCGCATACAGCCTGTCGGGATTGCGCGGATCCATAACAAGGTCCGTGACGCCAACCCATTCATCATCACCTAAAAGTTTGTTCCAGGATTGACCTCCATCAGTTGATTTGTAAAGCCCTCGATCTCCGCCTTTATTCCAAAGTGGACCTTGTGCTGCAACCCAAATAACATCAGAATTTTCGGGATGCACGATTACCCTTGAAATGTGCTCAGAATCTTCAAGGCCCATATTCTTCCAGCTTTTTCCGCCGTCGATACTCTTGTAAACACCGTCACCAAAGCCAACATGACGTCCACCAATATTTTCTCCGGTTCCTACCCATATCGTATGGGGATTGTTGGGATCAATAGTTACGGAGCCAATCGAATAGGATGATTGGTCATCAAATATGGGATCCCAGGTTGTCCCGGCGTTTGTCGTTTTCCAGACGCCACCTGAACCGACGGCAACGTACCATGTATTTTCATCATTGGGATGAATCGCGATGTCTGCTATACGTCCGGAAGTTAAAGCAGGGCCGATATTGCGAAGTTCGAGTCCGCTGTAATTCATTTCCGAAACAATAGATCCATCTTGCGCTGATGATGGCATACTACCCAGCACAAAGAGGATCAAAAGCAGTAGAGAGGTTAATTTAAGTTTCATACTGATCTGTTTTATTAGAATTCTGATGACTCACTATAAATATTATGATATAGCATTTCCAACGAGTTTACGGATTTTAATATGAGCAGAAGGGATTACTTATTCATTTGAGTATAGAGATCTGCCGGTAAAGATTAATTTTGCATTATAATTGAAAAATTGAAAGGATTTCTATCGGCCAATAAATATATTTTATACTAGATTAAACCAAAGAGAGGATCAGATGTCATCAAGAGGAAATCTGTTCAAAATATCAACTAAAAAAGGCATCAATGAGTAGTAATAATTTTATCAAGAACCTTTCGGACGTAGATCTTGGAATGATTAGCGAAGTGGGAGGAAAAAACGCCTCACTCGGAGAAATGATTGGCAACCTTTCCGGCAGAGGTATAAGTGTGCCGGACGGTTTTGTGCTGACGGTCGAAGCCTATGATTATTATATGAGCCAAAATAGACTTTCCGAGCGCATACGTGGATTAATTAATCAGTTGGATGTGAATGATCTCGTACAGCTGCGCAAGACAGGGATGGAAATACGACAAGTGATTATGGATGGCGAATTTCCAGAAACGTTAAGAAAAGAAATAGCAGAGCGTTACACTGCACTGTCCCGGGAGTACGGCAAAGATTCTACCGACGTGGCGGTCCGATCTTCAGCTACGACAGAAGATTTGCCGGATGCCTCTTTTGCGGGTCAGCAGGATTCCTTTTTGAATGTAAGGGGGCCCAACAACGTAATTAACTCTATCAAGGCTTGTTTTGCTTCGCTGTTTACCGACCGAGCTATTTCTTACAGAACCTCCGCAGGCTTCGACCATATGGAAGCCAAGTTATCTGTAGGGATACAGAAGATGGTTCGATCCGATCTGGGAGCTTCGGGGGTTTCATTTTCAATCGATCCCGAAAGCGGCTTTGATAAAGCAGTAATTATCAACGGCACTTTTGGATTGGGAGAGCTATTGGTTCAGGGCGAAATTTCCCCTGATGAGTTCATCGTTTTTAAACCGACTTTAGCCGAAGGCAAGAATGCCATCATCGAAAAAAAGTTGGGCAATAAAACCCATAAGCTGGCTTATGGTCACAAACCCAATGAGCTGACTAAAAAGTTAAGTCTGGAAGAATCGCAGCGAAACCAGTTTTGTCTGACCGATGAACAAGTCCTCCAACTTGCAAGATGGGTGGTAGAGATTGAAGATTACTATACCAAGCGGAACGGCCGATGGACGCCGGTGGATGTTGAATGGGCGTACGATGGCCTTTCGAAAGAGCTTTTTATCGTCCAGGCAAGACCCGAAACCGTGCATGCCAATCAGAGTGTGGACAGTCTTACGGAATTTAACATCAAAGATGAGAACAGAAGCGAGCGACTTATTCTTAATGGCATTGCTGTTGGGGATCGCATCGGGCGTGGGAAAGTGAGTATCATTCATACACTTGACGGGCGCGACGGATCGGCCGACGAAGCGGATTTTCAGAAAGGGCAGGTGTTGGTAACAGAGATGACAGATCCTGACTGGGAGCCGCTTATGAAACGGGCGTCGGCTATTGTTACCAATAAAGGCGGGCGGACCTGTCACGCGGCTATTGTGGCCCGTGAGCTGGGGATTCCTGCTATAGTTGGCACCGAAGAAGCTACTCGTGTATTGAAAAATGATCAACAAGTTACAGTCTCCTGCGCCGAGGGCAGTTCGGGGAAAATTTATGAGGGAGCAATCGATTTTGAAGAGATTAACCATCAGATCTCAGATCTGCCGGAAACAAATACTCCCATCATGATGAATGTCGCTTCGCCGGAGATGGCATTTAAATTCAGCAAGATTCCCAATGCCGGAGTGGGGCTGGCGCGTGAAGAATTTATTATCAGCAATTTCATAAATGCTCACCCGCTGGCATTGCTGAATCACGAAGAGATTGGCGATGAAGAGTTGACAAAAAAGATAAAAAAGATCACTCACGGGTATGAGGATGAGGCAGAATTTTTTATTGAAAAGTTATCATTCGGAATCGCTCATATCGGGGCAGCTTTTTATCCCAATCGTGTGATTGTTCGTTTTTCGGATTTTAAATCCAACGAATATCGAAATTTGGTGGGCGGCACCTATTTTGAGCCTGAGGAAGAAAACCCAATGATCGGCTGGCGGGGAGCCTCGCGCTACTATTCCGAGAAATATAAAGAGGCTTTTGGTCTGGAGTGTAAAGCGATTAAGCGGGTGAGAGATGTCTATGGACTTACGAATGTTACGGTGATGATTCCATTTTGCCGCACCCCTGAAGAGCTCCAAAAAGTGTTGCAAA
>CAZYOD010000009.1:0-6028 GCA_964648635.1 uncultured Balneolaceae bacterium
TAGATTGGGAGCTGCAGTATCAACTTCGATGCCCCAGAGAGGTTTTACTGAGGTAGGTAGCATGGCATATCGCCCGTCACCGATTACCCGGTTAGAGTTTGGATGTGTAATGAGGATCCCATTTGAAAGCTTATCAAAACGGGATATGTCGTTGTAAAGAGTGGTTCCCCGAAAAGAAGCAAACTCTTGCTTCCAGTCGAGAAGTTTAACTGACTCACCTTCATAAATCTCAGGATCTGCAAAAGGAAAGAGTCGCACGCCATCAGCGTAGAGCGTATCATCCTTAACATACCGAATACTCCACAGCACCTGGTTGGCAATGGTAGGTTTTACGATGAGCTGTTCAATGTTATGATTTCGCTGTTCGGCCAATTCAAATGCGGTTTTCTTGGCATTTTCTTTTTGAAATAGTCCGAATATCAGGTAGAAAGTCATCCAACCAAAGCCGGCTAAAATAAACATTCTATCTTTCTTGTAGAGTGCAAGCCCGAGGGCGATGACCAATCCCAAGGAGAACAGGGGATCGAAGACTGAGATGATATTCCAGGCAAAGCGCTCATCGGTAATTGGCCACAAAAGTTGTACGCCATAGCTGGTAAAAGTATCCGCTAATCCGGCTGTAAGGGCGCCCATCAGTCCAAAAATGTAGGCTCTTTTGAGGGAAAGGCTACGTTTCACAAACCACCAACATACAAGTGTTGCTATAAATGCAATAACAGGAGCAAAGATAAAGGAATGGGTAAAATGGCGGTGAAATTCGAGCTGTAGCAATGGGTCGTTTGCACTGTCAATTAAAATATCCAGATCGGGAAGCATAGCACCGGCAGCTCCAACAAGGGCAGCAGCGCGCATTTCCTTTTTCTTAGCAAACAGTTGTGATGCTGAAGCACCAATAAGTCCGTGGGTTACGGGATCCATATGAAGTCGTTACAAATTAGTTAGCCGCAAAGATAGGGAAACTTTTTGGGAGTTCGAGATTCGTAATCCAAATAAAAAAGCCCCTCGGATGATATATCCGAGAGGCTTAAATGATTAAAGCAATTTTTGTAGTTAGCTTGCCAAACTCCGAAGAGTGTCAACCAGCTTGTTCACTTTCTCGGTTTCATTTGTGCTTTCCGCTTCACCTTCCAGTTCATCAGCTAACTCCGTCAGGATATCCTGTGATGAACTGCTGCCATGTTCAGCTTGGTGCAGCTTTTGTCTCAGGGTGCTGATGCGATCATCCGAGAAGCTGTCTGCCCGGTCAAGTTGATCTACATAAGCTCTTGCGAGGGCATAAGTAGCCGGCCAATCGTATTGGGGTTGTCCCTGTGGATTAAGCTGATCAAACTTCACCGTCTTAGCAGCTTCGATCTCATTTTTCGTGAGATAGGGGTTTGGCTTCAGTTCGAAAATATCAAGTCCGCGGGCAATTTCAGAGTTTACGATAACGCCGTTGTACCAGTATACCGACCAGCTTCCGCCCATCTGCATGCGTGTTGAATCAACGGGTCCGCGATCGTGATATGCAATTTCAACGGGGTTTTCGGGATCCGTCCAATCGAATACTGAAATACCGCCTTGGTACCATGACTGTACCATAACATCACGATCGGGAATCGGGATCATAGAACCGTTATGCGCAACACAGTTTTCTGCGGATGTTTGAGGCGCAGGCATCTTATAATAACTCTCAAAATTCATTTTATTATTTTCGTCGATGGTAAAGATGGCGTTGGCGCCCCATTCCATCGGATCGTCTTCGCGGCACTTAGGCTGACCGCCGCCGCCCCATTCATCAGTAAAGAGAACTTTATCACCTTCATTGGTGAAAGTAGCAGAGTGCCAGTATGCGAAGTTAGAATCGGCTACAGCATCAATACGTTGAGGATTTGCAGGATCTGAAATATCCAGCAACAGTCCATAACCTTCACAAGCACCGCCTGCCAATCCAATTTCAGGGTACAGGGTGATATCGTGGCATTGGTTGGGGCCGCGATTCTCTAAAAGATTATCGCTTTCATCATCTTCTTCCTCTTCACCCTCATCATTACGATCGAGAAGTTGTGAAATATTTTCATCAAGGTTTTCACGCAACATTGTGCTGTCGGCCGCTGTTGGTTTGCCGCTCCCGTTTCGTTCTTCTACAATGTTCTGAAGCATAGATCGTACCATTCCGGAAGGAACTACTCGCTCTTGTCCCCATAGCTCAGCGACAAATGCACCTTCTTCTTTAGCCTTAGCAATTTCGGCGCTATCGGCGGGAGACATTCCGTGAGTGGGCGCTTCTTCAAGGCCTTCAAAAATACGAGGCGAACTTACGATCTTGGCATCCTCCGGATTGTCAAGAGGTACTTGGATCACCTCTATGCGAAACAGTGCTGAATTCGGATCTTTTTCCGGCGCCACATCAGTACAGCCCGGCAATTCCTCTTCAGGTCGCACCGGCGCTGAACCTGATACGTAAACGTATACATTCTCATCATCATTGGGATCTTTTAGGACAGAATGGGTATGCGAGCCGCGGCAGGTTTGTACATTAGAGATGTACTTGGGATTCTGAACGTCAGCAATATCAAAAATTCGGATACCGCGAAGTCGCTCATCACTTGCTGTTTTGTTGACGCCTTGGGTACCGCAGTCAAGTCGTCCGCCGAGCCCTTCACCTGATACAAAAAGCAGATCGCCATAAACCGATACATCACTTTGAGATGCAGGACAGAGGTAATCTACTACCAGCTCGGGATTGGTTGGATCTGAGATATCCCAGAACATAAAACCATTATAATTTCCCTGGATAGCGTAATCGCCTTTAAAAGCGAGATCAGAGTTTGTTACGCCTACAAAATCTTCAGGAGGTCTGGTTTGAGAAAGCATATTAAGATTCCAGATAGCTTCTTCAGCATCAAACAAACCTGCTTCTAGTCCTACCCGAGGATCGGGAGAGGGGGCCTCCACATTTTCGATGGGCTCAGGCTTAATGTCGGGACCTGTAAATGAGGTCGATTGATTTTCTTCTACTGCTGAAGAGGGAGCACAAGCTTGTGCACCCAATAGAACAGCCGATAACAGTAATAAAAGATAATATCTGCCAATCCCCGGAGATCCGGTGGTTAGCAGGTTACGGTTAATATGGTTCATAAGTGTTCCTAATTTTAGTAAGGTTGTTTTTAGAAATGTTAAGGCTTTAACTGGATTCAGATAAGTTTTCCAGCATAAGATTCATTCGTTCAATTTCGGTAATCTGATCTACCTGGATATCGGAGGCCAGTCGGAAAGCTGCATTATCCTGTGCTGCTCCGTCGGTTGCAAATAAATTTTTTACCATCACAACGGCACCGGAATGGTGTTCAATCATATACTTGAGAAAAAGTCTGTCAAAATCCTCATTCTTGGCATTTGCCAGCTCTTCGAGTTGTTTATCGGAGAGCACACCCGCCATTTTTTTATACATAGTGAAAGGTTCCCCTCCAATCTCAATCATGAGGTTAAGACCATCGATCTCAATTTTTGGGACGGGTTGATTTCGATCGCGGAGCCACTGTTGCATGGTTAAAATTTCGTCCTTTTGTGCATTAATAATTCGTGATGCCAATCGCTGTATTTTTGGGCTAGCTCCATTTTCAGAGGCAAGCCTCGACATTACCAGGGCTTGTGCGTGGTGGGCGATCATCCCGGTCATAAATTTCACATCCGCTTCGGTAAAAGTTCGTGATTCTTCTATCCGGTTCCAATAGAGTTCCTCCAAATCCGATGTTTCTTCAGTGTCAGAAGAGGAAGATGGTGTTTGAGTAGGTTCTGTTGATTTACATGCTGCATTCCCCAAAAAGAGCAATAATACAGCAATTACTCGAAAAGAGAATAATGATCTTATGCTTTTGCTAATCACGACTAAAGAGATGTTTTCATTTTAAAGTCCTTCAGTTAAGGAAACCCATATTATAAATTCAATTATATAGAAAAACCAATCGTATTTACTGGTTCAAATGATGTTTTACCATTTTTATTATTCTCACTATGAGCTAGTTTAAATTCTTTTGCCTATCTGCCAGACACGGTTGCCCCATAGTTTTATATCATCAAGGATTAGATAAATGGCAGGCAGAATGACTAGTGTAACAACCGTTGAAAAGGTGAGTCCCCCGACAATAGCTCGGGCCATGGGAAAATACGGCGGTCCGTCGCCTCCAATTTGGGTAGTTCCGAAGCAGAGAGGAAGTAAACCGAGAACCGTTGTTCCCGCAGTCATCAAGATGGGGCGCATGCGATCGCTGGAGCCTTTTATAATAGCGTCAAATCTAGCCATGCCGCCAACCCGCAGCTGATGAATATGATCAATGAGTACAATACCATTGTTGACGACAATCCCCATCAAAATTAGGATGCCGATCATCGCCATAAACGAGAAGGTCGTTCCGGTGATAAAAAAGAACCAGAAAACACCGACTACTCCAAAAAAGACGGAAGTGATGATACTTGATGGAAACAGGACGGATTCGAACAGTGAAGCCATCACCAGATAAATCAAAAAGAGTGCTAAAAACATATTGATAAGCATCTCATCCATCGCCTCCTGATCCTGCTCGAAACTGCGTCCCTGGCTCCAGCCGTAGCCTGCGGGATAATTGATCTGATCCAGAATCGGGAAAATCCGTTCTTTGGCCTCATCCATCGGGAGATCATCAAGGTTAATGGTGATACCGAGCGAGGTTTGTCGATCTTCGCGCTGGATACTGCGCGGACCTGTATCCATACGATAATCCGCGATTGAGGCCAATTTAACGTTTTCATTTCCGCCCATGTTTACCGGTAGCCTCATCAGGTCATCTATAGACTGCCGGTCGGATTCCTGGAGAGCCAACACCACGTCTGTTTCACCGTGTTCGCCACGGACTCTCCGCAGGTTGATCCCCCGCATAGAGTTGGATACCAGTTCCGCTATTTGCTGGGTTGAAACCCCTTTATTTCGAGCGCGTTCCCGATCAACTACCACCTGCACTTCTTCAGTTCCGGTTTCGGCTTCCGACCGTACATCTGCCAGTCCGGGTACCGTTTTTAGGCGGCGTTCTACTTCATCGGCCAGATCAACAAGAACATCTGAGGATTCCCCAATCACATAAATACGCAGCTGTTCACCGCCGGTACGGTCGCGGTATTCAAACGAGGGTTTACCGATTGCCAGCTTCGGAAGCTGCTCCTGAATTTCTTTTTTTATGGTCTTCACATCTTTATCGGCATTGTCATCCTCTGTTAAAAGAATGGTTGATGAAGCAGATCCCGGTTCGAAATAGGAGTACACAGCATCAATTTCAAACTTCTGCTTATTGTCATACAGATATTGTTCAATGCGATTTACTGATTGCTCAACGCGATCAAGAGTGTAGGTGTCATTGATGTTGTAATGCAGATACAGTTCGCGCGATTCTGAAGATGGAAACATGTCGATATTGGTCATGTTCATCGGGATGGCAACGCTGAAAAACGTTCCCAGGATAACAAGTACAGAGGTATATCGACGTTGGAGAAACCAGCTCAGCATTGTTGCATATTTTGATTGAAGCTTCTGGATTGCATTACTGGAATTCGTTTTTTCGGGCGCTTTAATTTTCGAAGTTAGCAGCGGAATCACGGTGAGAGAAATCAGCAGGGAGGCACAAAGCGCTAAAATAATAGTGATAGCTACATGGTAGAGTTGAATAGCAATCATCGAATCCTCGCTGATAATATTCGGCAGAAAAACGATGATAGTGGTCAGTGTGCCTGCCGTTACGGCCATGGCCACCTGCTTGGTACCTCGTTTGGTGGCCTCGATTTTATCATCCATCAAGTTTTGGTTGCGATGGATATTTTCAGTCACCACAACGGCATTATCGACCAGCATCCCAACTGCCAGCATCAATCCCATCATAGAAAGGATGTTGAGTGAAAGATCCAGGAAGTAGAGCAGGCCAAGTGTCACAATCAGCGAGAAGGGTACAGCCAGGGCAACAATCAGTGTAGTACTGATGCGCCGCAGAAAAAGATATAAAATGATGATCGAGAACAGCGC
>CAZYOD010000009.1:6128-11115 GCA_964648635.1 uncultured Balneolaceae bacterium
TCCAGCCGATCGGGAATGAGCTCGATACGAATTTGTCGTTGTTCAACGCCATATAGATCTACTTTGGCTACACCGGTAATACGCTCGATACGCTGCTTTAAATTGCGATTGAGCAGTTCATAAGCGTTGGAGAGTTCACGCTCGCTGGATATCCGCAGGTTCATCATCGGGTTATCCTGCGCCGAAAATTTATTGATATAAAATCGCTCCAGATCAGCGGGCAGCTGATTACGAATGCCGTCAATTTTCTCTTTCAGCTCCATTGCTTTCAGGCTGATATCGGATCCCATTTTGAATTGTACAAAAATACCTGCCTGATTCTCGCTCGAAGTAGAGCTGATTCGTTCCAAGCCGCTGATGGTCGCAATAGCTTCTTCCACGGGACGCGTGATATTTCGCTCAATCTCCTCGGGTGTGGAGTTGTTATAAGGCACCGAAATATAGGCGCCTGGGAAGGAGATATCCGGAAAATATTCCAGAGGTACCATCCTGCTGGCAATAATCCCGATGACCACAAAGCTGATGAACACCATCATCGTAGTAACCGGCCGCCGAAGTGAAAGATCAGTGAAATTCATAGTGATTATTCCTCCGCCTTATTGGTTAGACTGATCTTCAGCCGGTTTTGTATACACTTTCCGGTCCATAATAGCGTACATCGTGGGGATCACGATGAGTGTAAGCAGAGTAGAGACCAGAAGTCCCGCGATGACAGTGATGGCCATCGGAGCTCGTAGTTCAGCCCCGTCGCCTATCCCGATAGCAAGCGGTAGCAGCCCCAGCGCCGTGGTTAAAGTTGTCATTACGATAGGACGCAACCTTGATTTTCCGCCCTCCAGAATTGCCTGGATTTTACCCATGCCTCGTTCCCGAAACTGGTTGATCAAATCGATCAGTACAATGGCATTATTCACTACAATTCCCGCCAGTAGAATTAACCCGATAAATACTACGACGCTAATAGTTGAGTTGGTGATCCAGAGTCCGAGGATGGCTCCGACCAAAGCCAGAGGAATGGTAAACAAGATGATGAAAGGATGCAGCAGTGACTCAAATTGTGATGCCATCACCAGGTAAACCAGAAATACCGCTAAGGAGAGGGCAAAAATGAGGGATCTGAACGAGTCTGACATCTCTTGATTTTGACCCGTTACCTGTGCTTGAATACCGGTCGGCATAACCGTTTGATTAAGGATGCCGCGAATATCTTCTGCAGCGGTGGCCAGATCGCCGTAATTCAGGTTAGCTGATACAACTGAAACCCGCTGTTGGGCGACTCTTCGAATCTCGCTGGGACCGGTAGCTACTTCAATATTTGCGATGCTGGATAGCGGAATCGGCGAACTACTGTTGGGATTGATCGTCAGGTTCTGAATATCCGAAACAGAAGAACGATCCTCACGTTTGGCTCTGACAAGCACATCAATTTTTTGGTCTCTCCACGAATATCGTGTAGCCACATCTCCGCGCACCTTGCTGACCACCAAATCTGCAACTTCATGTACCTGCAGGCCTAATGATGCAGCTTTGGGACGATCAAAAGTAATTTGTATTTCGGGGCTTCCGTGCTCCATCGTAGATTTTGCATCCGTAAAGCGGTCGTTTGAGGACATTCGCTGTAGGATGCGATCACTGACTTTTTTGAGGTCATCTAAATTGTAGCCGGATATTTCAACTTCTACAGGAGTTTTAAATGTAAATAGGGCGGGGCGCGAAAATTTATAATCCAATCCCGGAACCCTCTGCAGGTCGGTACGCAGTTCATCCATCGTGCTTTCTTCAAGTGAACGACTCGCTCCACTAACAAGCGTGACATTGAGTTCGCCCCAGTTTTCTCCCCCTTGATTGGGATTCGCATCCATTTTGTTGCCGGTTCCTGCCACGGCAAAAGTTGTATTAATGTTTTCTACATCTCCGGCTGCTTGTTGAATTTGCCGAAGGGCACGGTCGGTTTGTTCAATAGGTGATCCGGGCGGCAGGTTAAATTCCACGTTGAATTCACCTTGGGAAAGCGAAGGTATTAATTCCATCCCCAGTTGTGGCACCAGCATCAGCGATCCCAAAAGAGATAAAAAGGCAAAGCTGATGACCATGAAGCGATGCCGGAGTGACCACTTCAGGAAATCCGGATATCTATTTTCAAGATTAGTAAATCCTTTATCAAAGCCGTTTAGCAATGGATTTAGCAGAAACATCAGACCTTTACCGATACTTCTAACCGCTTTTGAAATGCCACTCACGATGTATGTGGGGATGGTTTCAAAAATGAAAATGCGGGTAGTTCGCATCCAGCTGCCTACTTTAGTTCGCGGTTTCCGCAGCTCTGGTTTTTCAATTTCAGGCTTTTTGCGTCCGGCCAGGGATGAAAGCATCGGGATTAATGTAATAGCTACTACCAGTGAAGCCAGCAGGGAGAAAGTCACCGTTAGTGCCTGGTCTCTGAAAAGTTGTCCGGCAATGCCGTGGACAAATACGAGTGGAAAGAAAACGGCAATGGTTGTAAGGGTGGAGGCGACTACGGCAGTGCCTACTTCGCCGGCGCCGTCGCTTGCGGCTTTAAGAGGGCCTTTCCCCATTTCGCGGTGCCGGGATATATTTTCCAGCACAACGATCGAGTTATCCACCAGCAGGCCGATTCCCAGCGCAATACCGCCCAGCGACATGATATTGAGGGTGATATCATTGCCGTACATCAGGTTAAACGTAGCAATCACTGAGACCGGAATTGAAAGGGAAATAATGACTGTCGCCCAGAAATTTCTTAGAAACAGGAAAAGTATAATGATCGCCAGAATTCCGCCGATAATCCCGGCATCTACCACCTCGCTGACTGCAGATGAAATAAAAGTGGATTGGTCATAGACTTTCGTCATTCCCATCCCGTCAGGCAATCGTTCGGAGATATTATTCATTGACGCTTTGACATTCGCAGCAACGTTGACCGTGTTGGCATCTCCCTCTTTATAAATTGCGATTTCAACGGCTTCCTGTCCGTTCAGGCGTGTAATAGCTTCTCGCTCCTTATAACCTTGAGATATCTCCGCCACGTCCTTCAGATAAATCGAATTTCCATTTTGGGTGGTAACGACTACATTTCGGATATTATCCACAGTTTGAAACTGGTTCAGCGTGCGAACTAAATACTGCTGAGTCCCTTCTTCTAGCCGTCCGCCCGAAAGGTTTACATTTTCAGCTCCAAGCACCTGGGTTATCTGTCCTATGGAGAGGCCCAAATGGGCCAGCCGATCCTGATTTATAGCGACTTCAATTTCTTCCTCCAGTCCGCCGCTTATTTTGATGGAAGCTACACCTCCGGCTGACTGCAGGTCTTTCTTAATTTGTTCATCAGCATACCGACGTAATTTTTTTAGCTTGCTGATTTGTGTGCCGTCCGTCAGCTGCTCCCCGTAGCTGGCAAAATCTACATTTTGAGGTTCGTTTGGTTGTTCATCCTCAATAAAAAATGCATACCGCATAATAGGATCGAGGGTGGGGTCAAAACGAAGGATGACCGGCCGATCGACTTCAAGCGGCAGCTGCAGCGCATCGATTTTCTCACGAACATCGATACTGGCAAAATCCATATCCGTACCCCAAGCGAACTCCAGAGTAACATCGGATTGGCCTGATCGGGAGATGGAGCGAACCTGCTGGACGTTTTTGACGACGCCGAGCGCTTCCTCAATAGGTTTGCTGACGAGATTTTCAACTTCGGCGGGGGCGGCACCTTCAAAATCCGTCCGTACAGTAAGGGTAGGGTAGCTGAGTTCGGGCAGCAGGTTGATGTTTAGGCGGCTTAGCGAGACAAATCCAAATAGGATAATCCCGATGGTAAACATGGCGATGGTCACTTTACGCCGGATGGAAAAATCAATCAATTTCATAGAAAATCCCTTTTAAAATGTAATAACTAATGTTTAGTAGGATACGATTTCGACCCGTGCGCTGTCCTGCAAGCTGCTTTGACCAATGGTTACAACCGTATCGGCGGGATTAAGTCCTTCGAGTACTTCGATATTATTTCCATTCCTGTATCCTGTGCTGATGGTTTTGCGAAATGCCAGATTGTTATTTAGCACATAGACACTGTTGGTCCCGTCTTCAGAAATGACAGCATTTTGGGGAATTGTTAATACATTTTGATGTGTATCATAAACAATGCGGACGCGTCCGAACATCCCCGGTTTTAAATCTTCCTCATTTTGGATGGAGACAGTAACCTCGAACGTTCCGGTTTGGGAGTTCACTACCGGACTGATCCGCAAAACCTCACCTTCAAACGTTTTGCCGCTTACCGCATCTACCTGAATAACGGCTTGCTGACCTTTTTGAATTTTATTCATTTCATGTTCAGGGACCTGCAAAATGGCCAGAATAGGATTAAAATCTGTGATTTCGAACACCTCCTGATTACTATTAATCATATTGCCCACTTTAATTAGCCGGTCCGAGATAACTCCGCTGATGGGAGCCCGGATTTGAGAATATTTTATTTGAAGTTGGGCCAGTTCATAATCTGATTTCTGAGCCTGGTATTCGTATTTGGCGTTTTCGAACTCCTGGGCACTGATCAGATTTTTATTATACAGCTCTTCTTTTCGATTAAGCTCATTTAGCAGTCGATCCATAGTGGCTTTTGCCCGCTGTGCTTCCAGTTCGAGCTGTTCATCTTCAAGCTGGGCAAGTACGTCACCGGCAGATACATGGTCGCCTTCTTCTGCATTTATCTCTTTGACAATACCTTGAACTTTAGCAACCACCATTGCTTCATTCTCGGCCTCCAGAGTAGCGGTGCTTGAATAGTATGCTGAAATATCGCCGGCTGTAGCCGTTGCAACTTCAACCGGTATGGCAGCAGTTGAATCTTTATCGCTTACATTTTTTGATTGTGTTTCTGTATTGCAGGATGAAGTGAATACGGCTAAGCAACAAAGCAATCCTAATGCAACCCAAGTAGTAAATTTGTTCATGGATGACATCCTATTAA
>CAZYOD010000009.1:11215-21493 GCA_964648635.1 uncultured Balneolaceae bacterium
GTTGGACTTACATATACATCCACCTTTTGCATCAGGGAATCCATCTTTTGGATCAAAACTTGTCGGGCACGATTTGCTTGAATATATTCAACGGCGGGAATAAAGCGGGCGGACCGAAACAGGTTGGGCCATGCACTTTTATCTTGTCGCACCAGTTGATCATCCCGGTTTTCGATAGTCAGGCGGTCGAACGCCGCGGCACCTTCAGCTGAGAGAATGATACTTTGGGAATTAACCGAATAATCGGGCAGCTCAATAGGGATGAGTTCGGCTCCTAACTCCCGAAGTTTTGCGAGTGTCAGACTATCGCGATGTCGATTATCGTAATCTTCTTTAAAAGCAGATTCAACATAGCCAATCTTCATTTCGCTAAGATCAACTTCCGGCTTATAGTTGTAGGGCAAATCGATCACACTTTGATCCTTTCCATCAGGACCGTAAATAGCGTTGAAAACAATAGCCGCATCTTCAACCCTGCGGGTGATCGGCCCGACCTTGTCCATACTCCAGCTCAGAGCCATAGCACCGTGTCGGCTAACCCGGCCAAAAGTTGGTCGAAGTCCTGTTGTGCCGGTCCGATTGGATGGAGAAACAATTGAGCCCCATGTTTCTGTACCGATGGCAAAAGGAAAAAGCCCGGCTGATGTACCGGCTGCCGAACCTGCTGATGATCCGCTCGAGCCTTGCTTTAGATTCCAGGGATTGCGTGTTTTACCGCCAAACCAGACATCCCCATAAGCTAATGCACCTAAAGTGGTTTTGGCAATTAATATTGCACCAGCCTCTTCAAGTTTTGTTGCAACCGTTGCTGTTTGGTTGATTGTCTGATCTTTATAAGGTTCGGCACCCCAAGTTGTTTTGTATCCTTCTACAGCAAACAAATCTTTCAAGCCATAGGGAATACCGTGCAATGGTCCCCGATAGTTGCCGTTTGCCAATTCGCGGTCCATTTGACGGGCCTGCTCTAAAGCCAGCTCTTCGGTAACCGAAACGATTGCCTCAAGGGTATCTCCATGAGTTTTTATCCGATCCAGAAAAAAGTTCGTGAGTTCTACCGAGGTGATTTTACGCTGTTTTATCAGTGAGGCCAATTCCCTAACCGTATAGAAAGCCAGCTCCGATTGGTTGTCCGGCAGTTGTATATCCTTTGGAATATTCCAGTTTTCGGATCGCTGTGTCTTGTCAAAAGTTTTGCCGGGAGGGATGGGATTAAATGTGAGAGCGGGAGGTGTACTGTTTTCCAGTTTCAGATTGCGTAATTCTTGATAAGCCTCACGGCTGTTTTCCAGCTCGCTGATCATTGAATCGCGTTCAGTTTCTGTAAAATTTATGCCAATAATTTTTGATGCTTCAGCAATGACTTGCGGAGTAATCTCATCGTTAGAGAGTGAATTGACAGAGACTAAGCTTAGTAGAAAACCTGCAAAGAGTCCAAGTAAAAGTATCCCAAATTGTTTTTTCATGAATATCTAATCTTAATTTAAAATAGACTAGCAATATAAAAGACTATCAAAGAAATGGAAGGGAGGTTACATCCTTTAAAGTTTTTTTGGTTGGCTTCTCAACGCTAATACCGTTATTATCAAAAGTGATACTTAAATCATTTTAACTTACTGATTCAGTACAGGTCCGCATTTCAAAAACGTGGTGCGGTTAAAATGGGAATCCGGTGCACTGTCCCGACGGCTGTCGGGATGGGAAGTCCGGAGCAGTCCCCGCTGCTGTAAGCTCCAGCAGCTTTTGATCCTTCGATACCACTGCCCGCCGGCTGGCGGACGGGAAGGTTGTCAAAAGCGGAGTAAGCCAGAAGACCTGCCGGTATTGATGAGGGAAAAGCTTTCGGGAGAAAAGCTGAATCCATGACCAAACTCAAATCTTTTTTAACCGGTTACTGTATATTTTTGTGGGGATTGCTGTTGATGATAAGTTGTCAGCCGACCCATCAGAATAAAGTGCCGATCCAGAAGGCATCCGAACCGACAGTAGATTTCCCTAATAAGGTTGAAGCCGAATTTGCCGAAGGATTTCGTATCAGCTATCACAAAAATTATAAGCTGCTGGAAATTCTAAAACCGTTTCAAGACCAAGTGGATACGCTTCGTTATTCTCTGGTGCCCAGAGAGATAGCCGATAAGGTGGAAGTTGAGAATACTGAGGAAATTCCCATCCCTATCCGTAGCTTAATTGCCACGTCTACTACACACATAGCACTTACGGATATGCTGAATGCCAATGAAATTATTACCGGGATCGTCGGTCCGGACTATGTTTATAACAAAGAAATTCGCCGGCGGCTAGAAGAGGGGACTATTACGGAATTTCCGATGGGAGAGCTTAACAAGGAGCAAGTGCTTGCTATAAAACCTGACTTGCTGATGGTATCCGGCGGACAATCCTCCCAGTTTGATAACTACCGGGTGCTTATGGATTCGGATATCAATTTGCTGGTAAACTCGGAGTGGCTGGAAACCACACCGCTCGGGAAAGCCGAATGGGTTAAAGTGATGGCGGCGCTTTTGGATAAGGAACAGCTTGCCAATGAAAAGTTTAGCGCTGTAGCCAAAAAATACAACAACTTGAAGGCAACCGTGGATACTGTGGCCAAAAAGCCGATGGTAATAAATAATCTGCCCTATAAAGGCGCTTGGTTTGTTTCGGGGGGAGAGAGCTTTACGGCTCAGCTTCTTAAAGATGCCGGGGCTGATTACCCCTGGTATGACAACGAATCGACCGGCGGACTTCGAAAAGGTTTTGAGGTCGTCTATGAAATCGGTTTAGAAGCGGACGTTTGGCTGAATCCCGGAGCGGCAAAATCTAAGAAAGATATTTTGACCAAAGATTCTCGTTTTAAAGATTTCGAATCGTTTAAAACCGGAGAAATCTACAACAATAATAAGCGCATGAGTGCATCCGGCGGTAATGATTTTTGGGAGTCGGGCGTAGTGCATCCCGAAATATTGCTTGCTGATTTGGTAAAGATTTTTCATCCGCAGATAGTGACTGGTCATTCGCTGTATTACTATCAAAAAATTGATTGATGCCCGAACAAGCCACAAATATTGCCAGACAGCATAAAACCGGAATTCGTCCGCTATATTTTTTTCTGTTGATTCTGGGTGTTGCCGTATTCTTTCTATTGAACCTCGCTTTAGGTTCGGTAGATATACCCATGGATGAAATTATTCAGATTTTAGTGGGAGGAGAAGCTAGCAGGGAGGCTTGGCAAAAAATTGTAATCAACATTCGAATACCCAGGGCGGTGACGGCAATTTTGGCAGGCAGTGCGCTGTCGCTGGGCGGACTCCAAATGCAGACGCTGTTTCGGAATCCGCTGGCGGGTCCGTCCGTGTTGGGAATTACCGCCGGAGCCAGTCTCGGCGTAGCCATTGTGATGCTGGCAGCCGGAACCATCACCAGTATCTTTGCCATCCAGCAGCTTTCAGCTTTGGGCAGCTGGTTGATTATCGGAGCGGCCAGCGTGGGTTCGGCAGCCGTACTGTTACTTATTTTGCTTATATCGATTAAAGTACGCGATAATGTTACGCTGCTTATCATCGGTCTGATGATCGGAAATATCACCATCGCCTTGGTTAGTATTTGGCAATATTTTAGTCAGCCCGAGCAAATTCGCGACTATTTGATCTGGACGTTCGGCAGTCTTGGTGGAGTGCCGCTTGATCAGCTTTGGATTTTGGGAATCGTTGTCCTGGTTGGATCTGTCATCGCATTGGGGTTGTCGAAATCCCTGAATGGACTTTTGCTTGGAGAAAATTACGCCCGGAGCATGGGACTTTCCGTCTCGGGTGCCCGCATTTGGATTATTGTGAGTACAAGTTTGCTGGCCGGCGGAATTACCGCTTTCTGTGGCCCGATCGGTTTCGTAGGCATTGCCGTGCCGCATCTTACACGCTCATTGCTGGGCACCAACGACCACCGCGTGTTATTACCGGGAACGTTGCTGATGGGCGCCATGCTGTTGCTTGCGTGTGATATTGTGGCCCAGATGCCCGGCACCACAACCACATTGCCGATCAGCGCCGTTACTTCAATGATCGGATCTCCTGTTGTGATTTGGGTGATCATCCAGCGAAAAAATCTGCAGGCCTCATTTTAATGAATAAGCAGGCGCCCATCATATCGACCCAAAACCTTTCGATCGGTTTTCCGGCGCGCGGGGCTATGCGCAAAGCAACAACGGTAGCTTCGGAAATTAATGTGGCGCTGAAGAGCGGAGAAATCGTCTGTTTGCTAGGACCCAATGGATCGGGAAAATCCACGCTCATCCGTACGCTCACGGGATTACATAAGCCGCTTGGTGGAAATATCGAGCTCTATGAACAAAACCTGACTACTTTTTCCACCAAACAAATTGCTCACAAGATAAGTACGGTACTGACCGATCGTATTACCATCGGAAATTTGAGTGTTTATGAGCTCGTTTCTTTTGGGCGGTCACCATATACCGGCTGGTTCGGTTCCATGAGTCGCAAGGATGAAGAGATTGTGCAATGGGCTATTGAATCCACCGGAATCGAAGATTTTGTTGATCGGGATGTGCTGCGACTAAGTGACGGGGAGCGCCAAAAAGTGATGATAGCACGGGCACTGGCACAAGATACTTCGGCTATTATTTTGGATGAGCCTACGGCCCACCTTGATCTGCCTAATCGTGTTGAGATCATGCGGTTGCTCAGAAAGCTGGCTCACGAAACTCAAAAAGGAATTTTGTTATCCACTCACGAATTGGATTTGGCCCTCAAGGCCGCCGATACACTATGGCTGATCGGAGGAGGGCAGTTGGTAACAGGAACGCCCGAAGATCTGGTTTTAGATGGAACGTTCGAATCGGTTTTTGATCGCAACAGTTTTGATTTTGATCGAAGCACGGGCTCATTCAAGCTTCATCATCCCACTAAAAAACGGGTTTATCTTAGCGGGGATACGGTAGCTGCTTTTTGGACACGTCGCGCACTCGAACGGGAGGGGCATCAGGTGACGGAATCAGACGAAACGGATCTGCGAATTAAGGCGTACTTTAAAGAAGGAAGTTTCGAATGGCATATCTCTAATGGAAATGATCAATTTGTTTGTAACTCCATTAAAGGATTAATCAAAAAACTTCGTCAAAAATTAGGCTGATACATCACACGAAATTCACTAACGAATTTTGATTTCAGATAGCCACCGCCTATCTTCCAGACGTGCATTGGTCCCCGACAGTCGTCGGGGTTAAAACGGGAATCCGGTGAAAGTCCGGAGCATTCCCCGATGCTGTAAGTCCCATTTAGCTTTTGATCTTTCTTGAACCACTGTTTTCCGACAGTTGTCGGAACGGGAAGGTTGTCAAAAGCGGGATAAGCCAGAAGACCTGCCAAATGCATAGCATTCGTAGCTTTCGGGAGAAAAGCGAAGAATAAATGCTGTCTCTGGCTTTACAGAGCGTATTTATACCTTCCATTTTTGATGTCCCAAAGGTACGAATGATGAATAAATCATCATTTGTAACCTAATTTTTATCTCATGACATACTTAAAACAATTAACTTCAGGGCTTTTGTCCTTGGCGGCTTTTCTATGGATTTGCCATCCGACTTTTGCTCAACAAAATACAGCTCATACCGATACCAGTACGGTGTATGAACTGGATGAAATTATTATAAGCGCCGGCAAATATGAGCAATCACCGCAATCAGTCGGACGAAATGTGACAGTGATTTCCCAGGAAGAAATTGAGCAATCAATTTATGCAAATGTCAGCGATCTGCTGGCTGAGCAGCAAAGTGTACATATGATCGGGTCGGATCAGACGCCCGGCTCGCTGCAGCAGGGATTTATCCGAAACGCGAACTCCAATCATTCAGTAGTCATGATCGATGGCATTCGTATCAGCGATCCTTCTACCAATAACAATGCCATCGATCTGTCGGAGCTGTCACTGACCGGAATCCAGCGTATTGAAATTGTACGCGGATCTCACAGTACTTTATACGGCTCGTCAGCCATAGGAGGCGTGGTTAATATCATCACAAAAAAACAGGGCTCCGAGGGTTTTAACCTCAGTGCTGAAACCAAACACGGACGCTTCGGAGAAGGAACCTATTCGACTCAGAATAGCCTTTTTACCAATTACACATCAAAAAACGGTATATATGCGAATGCCGGTTTGGATTATCAATTTACCAATGGACTCGACGCTACTATCGATACAGTAAGCAATTCCACTGATTTTAATCCACAGGATCAGGATGATTTTCAAAAATTAGACCTGGTGGGAAAGTTGGGTTATCAAACAGACCGTTTTGATATCTACGGTTCTTACCGACACGTAGATCAAAAAGTTGAAAATGATCAGGCAGCCTATCAGGATGACAGCAACGCCTTCACTGAATTTGAACGAGATCTGTTTGGTTACGGAGCCAGCGCTGAACTTTCTCAACAAATCCTGCTAGAATTTAGCGGGGCTTATTCCGACTTGCAGCGCGATTTTGTAAATGATTCGTCATTGGTGAGTGCAGACGGTACTTATGACGGAACCTTTGTGGAAACAAACGGCGAAGGATCGCTGTGGGAAAATGAATTGAAGGCCGTTACTGAGACAGATAATATTCGGTTTGTAACAGGAGTTTCGGCATCCAAGCAAACAATGAGTACCCGAAACTATGTTTACAGCCGGTCGCAATTTGGGGTTTTCGAATCTACAACAGATTTGGACTCCCTAAATCTGCAAGAAATCATTTATAACGGATATGTCCATAGTGATATCAACGGGGGACTTATTTCAGAAAACCTTGAACCGGTTTCGTTGACGTTGGGTGCTAGGTATATCGACCACGATGAATTTGGGTCTCATTTCACTTATGAAATTAATCCTAAAATAGAGATCTCCCAATCGGCTCTGTTGTATGGTGCGCTGACCACCGGATTCAATGCTCCTTCGTTATATCAGCTTTATGCGCCGGAAACTCAGGGATTTACTAATCGTGGGAATAGTAATCTTAAACCCGAGACATCGGTTTCTTATGAAGTAGGATGGAAGCAGACAATCAGTCCGGCTTTTTCGTTCGAAGTATCCGCTTTTAAAACTGATGTACGTGATGTGATTGAGTATATATACTTGTGGGATTCGAATACCTCCTTAAATAATCTTTCGTTTATGGATTATCTGGGGGATACGTACATAAATGTATCGCAGCAGGATATTATGGGAGTAGAGCTATCAGCATCCGCATATCTGACGACGAAACTGAATGTGCAGGGAAATCTGTCGCTGACTAAATCAACACTCACATTTGAGCCTGGGGATATTGACCAGTCTTATACAGAAGGTAACCACGTACAAATTTTTGAGAGTGGGCAGTTTGTAACAGAAGAACAACAATTAGATGGCTTAACCCGCCGTCCCTCGGTTAACGCCTATCTAAGTGGGACTTATCAAGCAACAGAGGATTTACAATTTGAGCTTGATTGGAAGTTCGTTGGTGCTCGCGACGATGTTTTCTATAGTACAAGCTTAGGGCCATTTGGAGCTTTGGACCGAAGTGAGATGTCTAGCTATAGTGTTACAGATTGGAGTGTTCGTTATGATGTTACCGATCAGTTTTCCATAACCGGGAAAATAGAAAATATATTAAATACGGAATATCAAGAGATTAACGGATATCGAACTCGAGGACGGAGCTTGTTTGTTAAAGCTAAATTTGCACTTTAAGAAAGCAAGATAGGATGAAAAAGGGCAGGCAGCTTAAATGTTGTTTGCCTTTTTTTATTGATTTATAAAGCCAACCGGATAAAACCAATCTCGGATTTATTTCGTTATTGATAAAAGAGAATGAAAATTTCCGGAGGAATGAAAAAAATCGAAAACATTTATAAAGAGAATTATGACAGTTTAAAATTAACGATTGTTATAAATATTAATAGGATATAAATATGTAGTATTAAAATATATATTATGTATAAAATAGTGTTATAAATAGTAATTTATAATAGGCTTATTAATTTTTTTTAATTTAGAATATTAAACTATACATCCCCTTCTCTTAACCATTTATTAAGTGATGTTGATAACTTATTTGCTTGCTGGTATAGCTGTTTAATGATCCTAAAAGTGGCATTTACAGGTTGTATTCAGGGTGTTAAACTGTTGCGGACTATTTGAATATTAAACAAAATAGTTTATTCATAAATGAGATTATATAATTTAATGTATGAATTCATCTTCCCGGTTTTTTTTCATTAATTTAATTGTGGATAACTTCGCAAAATTGTGGAAAAGTATTCTGAAATTAACTTGCTACCGAGCGAAAGTCCTTTATATTTAGTTTCACAAAGAAAAATGAGATGCGTTCTATTTGTATTATCTATTTTAATATTTCGGCGAAACAAAGACTAAATAAAGGAGCTTATCAATGAAGTTTACACGTTTTTATACTCAGAAAGATTGGGAGAGTCCATTTGAAGACATAAAATTTGAGAGTCGCAAGTCAGAGATTAAAAATCCGGATGGTTCGCTTGTATTTTCAATGGATAAAGTAATAGTTCCGGAATCATGGTCGCAGGTACCAACGGATGTTATTGCTCAAAAATATTTCAGAAAAGCAGGGGTGCCCAAGAAAACTAAAAAGGTAAAAGAAAAAGGTGTTCCTAAATGGCTGCAGCGTTCCGAAGCCGATGAAAAAGCGATGAAAGATATTGACGAAGATGAACGCTTTGGCAGCGAACACGACAGCCGACAAGTGTTTCGCCGGTTGGCTGGTTGTTGGACATATTGGGGATGGAAACACGACTATTTCGATTCCGAACAAGATGCTCGGGTTTTTTATGATGAGCTCTGTTACATGTTGGCCAAACAGATGGCCGCTCCCAACAGTCCTCAATGGTTTAATACAGGTTTGCATTGGGCTTATGGAATTAATGGTCCGTCCCAAGGGCATTATTATGTGGATGGAAAAACAGGTGAGTTGACAAAATCAGATGATGCGTATTCTCATCCACAACCGCACGCTTGTTTCATCCAAAGTATTGATGATAATCTTGTAAATGAAGGTGGTATCATGGACTTGTGGGTTCGTGAAGCCCGACTTTTTAAGTACGGTTCCGGAACGGGAAGTAACTTTTCCAAAATCCGCGGTGAAGGGGAGCCCCTGAGCGGCGGTGGAAAGTCTTCGGGGTTGATGAGCTTTCTCAAGATCGGTGACAAGGCAGCAGGTGCTATTAAATCAGGTGGAACAACCCGCCGCGCTGCTAAGATGGTGACGCTTGATCTGGATCATCCCGATATTGAAGAGTATGTAAACTGGAAGGTTCGTGAAGAGCGTAAAGTTGCTTCTATTGTTACAGGATCAAAAGTTCTCGAGGAGCATCTCCAAAAAATTATTAAGCTTTGCAATAAACCGGTTGAGATTGACGGACGTACTTTTAATGGGGCCGTTAGTCGCGATCCGCTTAAAAACAAAGAGCTTGGACAGGCGATCAAAGAGGCCAAGAAAGATCAAGTGCCGCTTAACTATATAGAACGCGTTGTTCAGCTGGCATCGCAAGGATTTACTGATCTCGAGTTTGAAACCTATGATACGGACTGGGATTCCGAAGCCTACCGTACAGTAAGCGGACAAAATTCCAACAACTCCGTTCGGATTCCTAACAAGTTTATGAAGGCGGTTAAGGAAGATAATGAGTGGGAGCTATACTGGAGAACCGAAAAACGAAAGGCCGCTGAAGAAGGGCGGGAGCCTAAGCCGTGTAAAACAATGCCGGCGCGTGAACTGTGGGATCAAATTTCGAATGCTGCCTGGGCATGTGCCGATCCCGGAGCGCAATATCATGACACTATTAATGAATGGCATACTTGTCCCAATGATGGACCGATTAACGGAAGTAATCCGTGCTCGGAGTATATGTTTCTCGACAACACGGCCTGCAACCTTGCTTCACTCAACCTGATGAAGTATTTCAAGACAGATGAGTGCAAGGAGTTTGATGTTGAATCGCTCCGTTATGCTTCACGTATGTGGACCACGGTGCTGGAGATTTCAGTATTGATGGCGCAGTTCCCATCCAAAGAAATTGCTGATCTGTCTTACAAGTATCGTACGCTGGGGCTCGGTTTCGCCAACCTTGGTGCTGCACTAATGGTTCAGGGCGTGCCTTACGACAGTGATGAAGGTTGCGCAATTGCCGGTGGATTGATGAGTATCATCCACATGAATGCTTACAAGACCAGTGCCGAAATGGCTAAGGAACTTGGAACGTTTGAACGTTTTGAAGCCAATAAAGAGCC
>CAZYOD010000010.1:0-4761 GCA_964648635.1 uncultured Balneolaceae bacterium
TGAAATAGCGGCTATTGAATCGGGAATTGACGCAGCAAAATTTGGCATGGAGGCTCAAAAAAAGAAAAATCTGCCTGCGCTGTTTTTAGGATTAACAGCCAGTTATGCCAACACTCCTAACCGTCCGCGACAAAGTAACCCGTTTATTATTAACAGATCCAATTATGCAACGGCCTCTTTTGGAGTGGGAATTCGTCAAAATCTGGACTTCTTAAGCATTCGTGCAGATGTTGAGCAGGGACAAATTCAGTATCGGCAGGCAAAATATTTAAAAGATGCTGCCGTTGATGGTATCGTACTCGAAGTTAATCAGGCATACCGAGATGCTGCACTTTCCAGAGTTAAAGTTAATAAAACTGACGAGGCATTGGTTACCAGTAAAAAATGGCTGCGTCAGGAACAACTGGACTACGATTTTGGTATGGGAGACACTAAAGATCTGATTGATGCGATGCAAAAAGAACTCGAACTACGAGTACAATTAAAGCGTGAGACTTTTGAATTCAATAAAAACATGGCAGAACTGTATCGCAATGCCGGATTATCCATAATGGAAATTACCAACGATAAATAGAATATGTTTTCTTTCAGAAATATTGGATACGCATTTTTTTTCATCCTCTTCAGCATATTGCTGGTAAAACCCGCTGAGGCACAGTCTCAGCTGGATAGCTCTTCGGTTCGCGAGCTTTTGGAAGAACGTGATGATGAAATAAAAGAGCTTATGGGTCCAAAGGGAGCCGAGTATACACAGGAACAGCGGGATCAGCTTAAAGATATTATTAACGGGATTATCGATTACCGGGCAATGGCGCAGTTTGCACTCCAGGATACGTATGATACCCTTACAACCGAGCAGCAAGAGGAATTTGTAGATCTTTTTTCTACAATAATTCGTGACCAATCTCTCAATAAGCTGGATATTTACAGGGCAGAGGTCAAATATGAAGAGATTGATGTTGAGGGGGAAACAGCTGTAGTGAAAACAATGGCTCAGCTCGAAAAGGTGCGGACCCCTGTTACTTATCACATGGAGTTCAAGGATCAGAATAGTCAGTGGGTGGTTACAGATATGGTTATTGATGATGTTTCCACGGCTGAATCATACCATCGCCAGTTTCAGAATATAATACGCAAAAAGGGATATGATTCTCTTCTCGAAACATTACGTAAGCGAGCTGCCAGATAAATTGGTAAAGGGGAGCCATCTCGCTATATTTTATTAAATAAACAGTTCTATGCTTAAATCGGTACAACAGAAAAAATTAGCATCAGAGGGATATATCTATACGACCTATGGCCATCCCAGATATTTGAAGCATGCCGTAGCGTCGGTTATATCGCTTCGCAGGTATGATGATGAACGACCGGTTGCCCTTGCCTGTGAAGAAAAGCATAAGAAAATTCTTGAGGAAAAGAACCTTGCGGATCTTTTTGATTATATCCATTTGCTACCGGCTGAGAATGCATCTATTGTTGGATTCAAACATCATCTTCACAAGTTTATGTTTTTCGAGAAAAATATTTTTCTCGACAGTGATATCATTTGGTGCAAGGATCCCGAAAGCCTTTGGCAATCGTTTGAGCCTTATCCATTTACAATAACCGGTACACAAGTATCTGATAATTTTTTCGGCGGACCCAAAAACATCGGCATTCTTGCAGATATTTTTTTCCGGCGGCGGAAGCGTACTCTAAATCACTTTGGACTCACTTATTTGAGCCGTGTACAAACAGGTATGATTTATGCACAGGATTTTAGTCTTACAAAAAAGACTTGCGAACTTGCTCAAAAAATGCTGGATCGTAAAGACGAAACCCATTTTCGGAGTCGTACGCTAGAGCATGGACGGAGTGAAGAATCCTGCGAATGGAGCATGGCAATGGCAATGTCAAAGCTGGATCTTCCGGTTTACCCTTGGTTGCAAGGTCATACCAGTCCGCAGCTGGATTATATTGCAGATCTTACCTCACACGACCCCGATTTTGACTACGTTGTCTGTAAATACTATAGCGATAAATTTGTTTACAACCTTAGGGGACTTAAGAGCAAATGGTTGCGAAAGATTTTAACAAAAGTGTGCTCACTTGTTCCGGGGAAAGGAGACTATCTCAAAACTACGCCTTACTGTTTACACTTTGGATGGTATCACGAAAAACAACCTTTCTTTGAGTTTGCCGAAAGAACATGGCATCATTTAGCCAACGGCAAGAAGAAAACATTTTCCTCCGAAAGTCGATTAGAGAGTGCCAACTATTAATTTAGGAACGGCAGGTTGTTTTATTCAAGAAAGAAAAGGATCTTCGTACCGACTAAAGACCTTTTTAACCATTCTAATCAATCCAGCTAGTTGAAAAAACTGTTAATGGTTGCGCCATATTTTTTACCTCGACGGAGGGTGGGGTCCTTGCGTCCATTCAAATTTGCCATCCATTTGAGAGAGTATGGGTGGCAGCCACATATTATAACCATTGCTTCTAATGGGCAGCTGACCGAAAAAGAGCAGAATTTGCTACAGGATATTCCCGTATATGCCCTAAAACCTCCTTTTGACCGCACGGGCCGGTCGGGCAGTCAGTTAACCCAATCTAAAAGTAAAAAAAGTAGTTCTTTTTCATTTGAAGGCTGGATTGACAAACATTTTCCGGTTGATACCTGGCTTCCCTTTTTTGGACTGAAATGGCGAGAGATCAAGCAGATTGTGCAAGAAGTTCAGCCGGATGCTGTCTGGAGCACAGGTGATCCGTGGTCCTCGCATTGGGTAGGTAAAAAAATAACTGAGACTTTGCCCGATCTGTTTTGGATGGCCGATTTTCGGGATCCCTGGACGCTGTCGGAAACCGACTTGAAGAAAAGGTCCTCTTTTGCAGCAGGTTTTGATAAGAATATAGAACGGAGATGGATTCGCAAAGCCTCGATGCTTTCTTTTACTACAGACAGTACCCGGAAGCTTTACGAAAATCATTATGCCGATCTGGATCTGCGTACTATAACTATCTACAACGCTTTTGATTGGCAACTGTTTAATACTGATGATGAGGAAAGCATTGATTTAAAACTGGATTCTCAAAAATTAAATCTCATGTTTTTTGGGAGATTCAGGAGACTGTCCTCGGCAAAACCGGTGATTGATATTTTAAGTAAACTGAAGGAAATGTATCCATCCGCCGCAGAGAAAATATCAGTACACAGCTTTGGTCCGCTTACTGTTTCTGACCGCAAATATTTAGAAGATAAGGGAATAGAAAATTGTTTTGTGATCCAAAAACCGGTTCCGACAGAACAGGGACTGCAGGTTTTAAAAAAAGCGGATATCATGCTTTTAAGTACGAATCCCGAGCGAAAGGATATCATACCGGCTAAGTTTTGGGATTATCTGGCTGCCGCCCGACCTATTCTTTCCATAGCTCCCAATCCCGAAATAAACAATATTATCAAACAAACAGGAGCCGGGATTCAGTATCAACAAAAAGAACAGAAAAAAATTGCAAAGCTACTGAACAAATGCGTGTTGGCTATGCAAAAAGGGGAGAAGCTTCCAATTCCTTTTTCTTTTGATCGGAAAAAAGTAGAACAGTACAGTGCAAAGTCGGCGACTGCAGAACTTGCAAATATTTTAGATCAACATTCGGAATAATGTCAAAGAAGGATTCCTTAACTGAAAAAACTGGCGTTTTTGTTTTTGCCCGGATTTTGACCACGGTCTTTGATCTGGCGATCGTCATTGCCACCATTCAGCTTCTTTCTAAAACCGACTTTGCCATTGTGGGTTACCTGTTGATGATCCATGAGGTTGCCCGAAATCTTGCAACCCTAGGCTTCCCCGAAAGCGTTTTTTACTATTTCGAACGGGTTACCAAAAATGCACGTCATGCTTTTGTGTTGCAAACCTGCGGCATCTTAGCTGTTATGGGAGTGATAGCAGGTCTTATCATTTTAGGCGTCTCATATTTCATGCCAACGTTGCTGGGTAACTGGGACCCGTCCGACATCCGGCAAGTGCAGGATTTACTGCCCTTAATGGCGCTCGTAACGGCACTTGAAGTGCCGACCTGGCCGGTAACGAATGTATTGCTTGCAGCCGATCGCCAAAAGGATTCGGCATGGTACGAAATGCTGACGAGCCTGCTTACCTTTGGTTGTCTGGTTGGCCCAATAGCACTCGGTTATTCGCTCAATGTAGCGGTATGGGGATTGGTAGCATACGCCGTAATTCGATTCGTCGGTTCCATTATCTGGACATATCTGGTATTACCGGATCGTGTTGAAAAGTCATCAGGTATTCCCTTAAAAGAACAGGTCAATTTTTCGGTTCCGCTGGGAGCCTCATCGCTGGTCAATAAGATGAATAAATATGTCGATAAATTTGTGGTTTCGATCTTGTTGCCGGCTGCTGTTTTTGCGGAATACCAGATTGGGGCGCAAGAAGTGCCGATCATTCGCGTGATACCTTTCGCGGTGGGATCAGTGTTAATCAGCCGTTATGTAAGTTTGGAGCTGGAATCCAAAAAGGATGAGTTGCTTGATCTCTGGTATCGGGGCATAGAAAAAGTAAGTCTTATGGTGCTGCCGCTGACAATCTTGTCTATTGTTATCGCCCCGGATTTGATCTCGTTAGTAGCTGAATCTGAAGGGACCTCTTATGACAATGCTGTGCTGCCATTTCAAATTTATAATCTAATTGTGCTCCTTCGGGTAACTCACTACGGGAGTATCTTGCAAGCGTTTGGCGACACCAAGGGAGTGATGTATCTGAGTAT
>CAZYOD010000010.1:4861-20666 GCA_964648635.1 uncultured Balneolaceae bacterium
TTTGGGGAAGAACAGGTTTTAGGCGGATTGGGATGGAGTATTCCTGTGTATTTAATTTTATTTGCTTTGGCCGGGACATTGACGAATACCATTACCGATGACGACTGGAAGAAATTTCGTAACTGGGTAAGCCTGAAATTCCTCCGGTCATAATTATCTGCTTAGAATAGCAATTCCTTTTTCCGTATCTATAATTTCACAACTGAATTGTGGGAATGTGCATTGCCACTTGTCTATAATTGCCCGTTCGCTGGGTCGATTAGCATCGTGTACGATAACCACACATTGATCATTTAGCCTGTCTGCCAGGAGGGGAAGCGCCGGATACCGGGCATTTTTGTTCGTTTTTACCGGTGGTCCGTCAATTAAAAGCATGTCAATTTTTTGAGGAAGTGTAATTGAGCTCATATCATACCATTGCCAGCTTGAATCTTCCAGCTGGTAAGAAACTAATGGTGCATATTTAACTTTGCTAAATTCTTCTACGCCATGTTGTTGCAGTTGACCTTCGGTTTTCGCTCCATACTTCTCATCGTGATCGAGCGACAGAACAGTGCCTTTGCCGTTCTGTTTTAAGCCGTATGCAGCTACGATGGTAGAAACACCGCTTCCAATTTCTAAAATTTGTTCAGGCCTGTTTTTCTTCACCTCCTCATAAATGACGAGAGCAAATTGAGGTGTGGCTGCCCAGCCGGTCATAAAGGGAAGTCTGGTGTTAGGATTTAATTTGGGAAAAAGAGAAAAATAGGCCTGCATTTTTTCCTGATGATTTTCCAGATCCTTCCGCGTTGAGCGATAGAGGTGAAATTGTGTAGCGAGAATGATATAGGTTGCTAATACGAAAAAGCCCCACAGAATGGCACTGTCTCCCCAAATAAACCAGGCAGCTACTACTAAAAGGGTAACAACTAACAGTGGAAAGTATAAATAGGGCAGGTCTTTATATTTGATGTTAATATTTCCAAAAAAGTCTTTGATTTTATTGGTCATGGCCATTCAAAAGTTTTGAATATAAAGATTCTGTATTTTGTACAAACTGCTTTACCGAATACTTTTTTTCAATAAGTTTTCGAGCTTCTCTTCGCATGTTATCAACATCTAACTTTTGGTCAAGCAACTGTTCAAGAGCTTCTGCAATAGCTTTTGGATCTCTTTCTGGTACAAGAAGCCCCGTTTTTTGATGGAAGACCGCCTCTGGGATAGCAGCGTGATCAGAAGCAATAACCGGAAGACCGCTGGCCATTCCCTCCAAAATTGTATTGGGCAGACCCTCTTTATCATCATCCGAGGCGGTTACACTTGGTGCCAATAAAACGCTGTGATTTTGCAGGGCACACCTAATTTCATCAACAGTGACGTATCCGTGAAAACAAACTTGCTTTTCGATATCTAGCTGTTTTGTCAATTTCTCCAGTTCATCCTTTAAAGGGCCATCCCCGTAGAGATCGATATGAATAACTCTGCCTTTATTTTTTAATAGACTTATCGCCTCCAAAGCATATCTAAACCCTTTCTTTTCCACCATTCGGCCTACTATCATTACAGGGCAGTCAGTTGGAGAATTTTCTTTATAATTGAACTTTTCCAAATCCACACCAAACCGGATAATTTCAATTTTTTCTTCAGGAAAGCCTAGGTCAATAAGTTGTGTTTTCATTAAATCGGAGGCGGCAGTAAAAGCCTGAGCATTGGCTGCCAATTTATTATATCGGCGTTTCCAGTCAAACTCGGTGGGTAAACGCGATACATCGGATCCGTAAAAACTTACTACAAGCGGAGTGTTTGTTTGGCGGGCAACTTGATACATCCGGTAACCGTCAAAGCCAAAGTGGGCATGGATTATAGCGGGATTTTCTGTCTCTATAACTTTTTGATAGAAAGGAAGCGACAAATTGAGATGAAAACAAACGGAATTTAACAACCCTTGCAGACCGGATTTCGGTTGTTTAAAAACAGGTAGATGGTCCGTAAAATGATCTTCATTTATGCACATGCCGACCGGGTGAAAACGGCTATGATTCCGAATCAGACGATCAATGAAGGTTTCTGAAGGGTTTAAGAAATTAGTTTTGTAATGTAATACTTTTGACAAGAGGCTGCAGTAAAAGGAAAATTTGTTACGAATATTTGTGAAAATACTTAATATTTAATGCGATAAAAATAAAGAATTGCTGCCATGGATAGGAAAATCGTTAAGAGAGTATTCTTCTTTTTCTTGGTCTTTTTACCATTTCAGTATGGATTGATCGGTCTTGCAGGGTTGATGGGAAGTGAACCTTGGCCAGCGTTTGCTTTACCGGGATTCAAGTCTGTACATACTGTACAGAGTCAGAGCGAGGTTATTTCACCTCTTTTTTATGCCCGATCAGAGGAAACGTATCGGGAAATATCGGCCTCAGAGTTATTTCAGGGGATCCAGCCATCACAGCTACAGGGATTCATACGCAAAAATTTTTCACAGCAACAACAGTATAGCGAAGAAGTTCAGAGATGGCTTAAGGAACGGATTCATCAAATTTATCCTGAGGTATCAGTATCAGCTCTTAAGATTGTTTGGGAGAAAACCGTTTATGAACGCATCGGCGATCAGCTTCAAATCGATTCGGTTGAAAATGAAAAAGTTATAACCATTTCTTTTACAGAATAATGAATCTGAGAGAAAAATTTACCGGCTGGATTTTCGACTCTTTTTCTGTGACTCCTGAAGGATTGGGGCTGTACCGTATTTTTACGGCTCTGCTAATTCTGAGTTTTATGCTGCCTTCCACGGAGATGTATTATTTTCTTCCTTCACTTCCCAACGATTTTTTTAATCCGCCCCCAGGCCCAATGTGGTTTTTTGAAGGATTTCCTTCGGAAATTATCTTTTTTTTGCTTCACGCTATCTTAATACTCGCTCTGATCTGTGTTTTAGTTGGATTTAAAACTACACTGACATCCATATCAGCCGGGATTGTTTTGTTAATTATTAAGGGATTCTTTTACAGCCTCGGGAAAATAAATCACGATTTATTATTAGCTGTAGTACCTATTGTGATGGCATTCAGTGGATGGGGCGCGGCCTATTCTGTGGATTCGTGGATGAAAAGTGACAAGGAAGATACACAAGAAGTGCATAGTTGGCCGTTTACCTTGCTAGCGCTTTTTATTGGTTTTATGATGTTTACTGCAGGCTTTGCAAAGTTGTTGGGGGGATGGTTGAACCCTGATACGCATGCTACACTTGGTCATCTTTTTAATCAGTACTTTGTAAAAGGGAGACAAGATCTACTGGCTGAATGGGCTTTGGGTTTTGACTACCGTTTTATCTGGGAATTGCTAGACTATGCAACCGTTCTTTTTGAGGTAGGATTCCTATTTGCAATTTTAAATCCTCGTTCAACCCGATTGTTCGTCAGTTTTGCCATTGTTTTTCATTTTTCAATAATGATGATATTAAACATCTCTTTTCTCCCTAATTTCCCGGCTTATGCTGCTTTTCTAAATTGGACTTTAATCGATCAGGAGTTACAAAAGAGATTTTCAGGAAAGTTCGCAGCGCCAGGTAGATTACTAGTAATATTTTTGACTTTTACACTAGTCGGATTAGTAGGTAGTCAGTTGGGTTTCCCCAATTTGGAGTCGGATTTGCAATCTTATGAATTCTACATCGTAAGTTTAGCCTTACCCGTAGCGCTCGGCTACATCATCCGTGAAATTATGGTAACCTGTAGCCAAAGTTATGAGCTGCCGAAAACGGAAAGTTCTTTGAGCGCAGGTAATCGGGATTGAAACCTGTCAAACAGTAAATCCCAGGGGTATCCAATGAGGATGAGCTCTAACACGTAGGCATCAAAACGGATGTTCATCGTCATGGTAATGCCGAAATGCATTGCTATTATTGCAGTGGTGATATATGGCCGTGATTTCTTCCACCACATCAAGACGCCGCCGAATTCTGTAAGCCAGCCTATAAGCAGTATCAGAGAAGCAATAGGTACACTTTGAAGTGCCAGTTCTTGCAGCCAGTTGAATTCAAATTGTCCTGTTCGGGAAAGGATATCCGTGCTTTTTTCAGCCATCCAGAGCCAAAGATGCCGCCCGTCAAACCAGGTTAATCCGGTTCCGATTAACTTTGATACGGCAGCAGAAAAGTAGCTCAACCCCACAAAAAAATAGATTGCCCCGAAAGTGAAACGACTGATTTGCCAGGGTTTGCTAAAAATAAAGGTCCCTAAGGCCAGAGCAAGTAAACTCATTCCCGCCATATTCATGCTGTGGGGTATTTCTCCCTGTGAAAATCGAACAGAAAATTGAAAATGAAGCAGTAACAGCGCCAGCAAATATTGCCATTTGTATTTTATCCGAAAAAAAGAAAACAGGCAGAGAATAGTAATGAGAAAAGCATTGCCTATGGCCCATATTTCGTCAAACATAAACGAAATATCAATGTAATTAGCGATACCCAGCGGAAGGACAATCTCACTGTTTCGCGGGATATAAAAAGCCCATTCCCAGGCATATTTAATGGTATAACCGGCAATAAAAAGCTCTAAAAGCTTAAAATGCCATAACTCTCCCCATGTTCGTTGCTTATCCGTTTGAAAAAGTTGACCGAAAAATTTATTCATTGTGTTGCAGTTTTTTGATCCCGAGCTAAATCGGGATTACTATAAACTGTATCTGCTGTTACCAAAAACATCGGCATCGCCTGCACAATTATAGAATCCTGTTTCTCAAACCGGCCGCTTACTTTTACAACCATCAGCCGGTGTTCGGCAATATTTTCTTTACCGAACATCTGTTGCAAAGCAAGTTTTCGACTCCAGGTCCAGTCATTTGTTTTAGAAACAAAATTGGCGAAGTCAATTTGATCTACTCCGAAGTCTTGCAGCGAAACCGGTGCCCCTCGAAGGTTGGCAATGCTTGTGGTTTGCCAGTGCAAACTATCGGGAGTGTGAGTCATATCTCGTACCAGTGCTCGGGTCCATGGCTGACCGGCTTTCGAAAACATCGGGTAAATGCTGAATGGCCAGAATTCTCCCTCGTGAGGTGCCACCAGGAGGGCATACACGATTAATACCGACAGAAGATACTGCGTAGCCTTTTTTTGGAAGGATTTCATACTTAAACTCTTTGATAAATACTTCTAAAAAGTTAGCTCTTTTTTGTGATTGAAAGCAACTGTATGAAGAACCTTTAATTAATCATCCCTCAATTTATGTATACTTTATTCACCTTTATTCAGTTTAATTACTTGAAGAATCAAGTCTTACTTAAATAGAAGCAATACAATGAGATTCACGTTTGCACTAATTATTTTTGTCGGATTGTCATTTGCTGGTGCCCGGGCCCAAAGCAGCGTAAATGAAATTACCAAACTGTCGAACGGACGGGTGTTGCTCGAAGATTTTGAAAGCTACACGCCGGGATCTTTGCCCGATACATGGTACAATCAGACAGGGGAACGCCGACCTGCTTTTTATAATGAGGATGACAAAGAGGGGTATAACTACCGGATCGAAGTTGAGGGAGACAAAAAGTTTCTACGTTATGAGGGGAGTGAGGCGAAGCATCTGAATTTCCCGCTCGTGAATAAAGATTTAAATATTTACGAAACGCCTATCCTACAATGGAAGTGGAGAGTTTTTGAACTGCCCGACGGAGCCAACGAAAATATTGACGATCGCAACGATACAGCAGCCAGTATCTATGTGGTATTTGACATGGGACGTGTGGCGCTTTTTAAAAAAGTACCTAAATCTATTCGATATACGTGGAGTTCCTCGTTAAAAGAGGGGACAGAACTGTCTAAATTTTACGGCAACCAAAAGATTATCGTTGTTGAATCCGGTGATGATAAAACGGGAAAGTGGATCTCTTTTGAGCGCAATATTGTCGAAGACTACAAACGTTTGTTTGGGGATAAACCTCCCAAAAATCCAATTGCCATTCTAATTTTAAGCGACGGTGACAGTACCGATAGTTTTGCAAAAGCAGACTATGATGACATCATCCTTAAACCCAAAAACGAATTGCCTTAATCGTTGAATAAGTTTTCTCAAAATGATTAACTTCACCGCTCCTTATTAACTTTTTTCTGGTTTAATGGATAAGATTCTCCATTTTTTACGTCCACTGGTAAAATTAAATGCGACCCATCCTTTTTGGGTATTGGCTGTCACTATAATATCGGCAGTCATACTCGGTAGTTTTGCTGTACAGCTGAAGATAGATACCGATCTGGCGAACCTGCTCCCTCAGAAAAACCCCCATGTGTTAGCCCTTGAAGATCTGCAAAATACGGTCGGCGGCGAAACCACAATGGAAGTGGCCGTTAAATCACCCAGCTTTGAGGATAATAAGCAATTTATCCAGGATCTTACCAGGCAAAGTTTAAAACTATACGATGAGCAGTCGGATAACTACTTTTTTGACAGGGCGGAATTCAGAAAAGAAACCGACTTTTTGCAGGATAATGCCCTCTATTTTGCTACTCCGAACGAACTCGATGACATAAAAAATTACCTGCAAGACGAGATTCAAAGTGCCAAAGAAGAGGCCAATCCCTTTCTAATAGATTTTGGAGAAGAGGAAGAGGAGGAGACTGCCACCGGTGATATAAGTGAATTCGAAGAAAGTTATGACGCTCTGATTCCCTCGGAGTATCCCATCAGTCCCGACAGCACAGTAGCTGTTTTAAAACTTTATCCTACGGGCTCTAAAAGTGATTTGAGGTATTTACGGAGCATGTTCGCCTCTTATGATTCGCTGATCACCGCCATGAATCCGAAGTCATACAACGAGGAGATGGAGGTTAAATATGGCGGGCGATTAAAGCGACACCTTTCAGAAATCGACTCCATCATGGGTGATGTCTTCAGCAGTTTTGCCTCCGGTATCTCTAGCGTAATTTTGCTGGTGATGTTCTACTTTTCCTTCAAAAAATACATCAATTACAGGAGGGGAGATGAGGACAAAAATCACAGCTTTTGGGAACACCTCGTCCGTATGCCGGTGCCGGTTTTAGTTATCGGTATACCCCTGCTCATAAGCCTGGCGTGGACTTTCGGCATAACCTACTTTGCCCTTGGTACTTTAAATACCATGACCTCGGTATTGTTTGTTATTCTTTTTGGGATGGGAATCGACTACGGCATTCATTTTTATGCCCGTTACATCGAGTTCAGGGCAGAAGGTATCCCCATTATTGATGCTCTATTGAAAACCTATGACAACACGGGATCAGCTATCTTGGTCAGCGGGCTGACGACGGCTTTTTCACTGTTCGTTTTGGTTTTGGCTCAGTTTAGAGGGTTTTCAGAATTTGGATTTATTGCCGGGTCAGGGATTATCTTGGCACTTTTCAGCATGTTATTCATCCTGCCCTCGCTGCTCGTTCTTTTTGAGCGCATGAACTGGATCTTGTTTAATGAACGGGAAAAAGTTTCCTCAAACCCTCACTCTTTATTTCGGCGATTTCCTTTTGCCCGATCCATCGTGGTAGCGGGTGTGATGGTCTGTGTTTTTATCGGATTTAATGCCCCAAATCTACAATTCCAATATAATTTTGGTGACCTCGAACCTGAATTTCCGGAGTATAAAGAATTCAACGACCTGGAAAACCGCGTTTCTAGTTCCAGTAAACGAAATCCCGCCTATATCTTGGCCGAAAACCAGGATCAGGTGCTCCAGATTTTGGAGAAGCTTCGCTACAAGATGAGAACTGATACTACCAGTCCCACTATTTTAGATGTTGAAGCCCTGCCGGAGCGTTTTCCTCATTCTGATGAAATTGCTCAATCCAAACTCAAGGAAATAGCACAAGTTCGGAAGTTACTTGAGGATCCCTTTTTGAAGGAGCAGGATGATCCCCAGCTGGATAAACTTCGTCGCGCGGCCCAGACACGATCACGACTTAATGTCAATCAGATACCCGATTATTTTAAAGGACAGTTTATCAATAAAGACGGGGAAATGGGCAACTTTGTGATTGTTTATCCCAGTGTTGGTTTGTCCGACGGCAGGCAGTCTATTGCTTTTAAAAATGATGTGGGCAAAGTTGAGTTAGATAATGGTGAAACTTTTTATGCTGCCAGTACTTCTATCATCGCCGCAGAAATGTTAGAGCTGATGCGAAGCGAAAGTCCCTGGATGGTAGGCGCAACATTTACAATGGTATTTATTCTGATGTTGGTGGCTTTCCGCTCGCTCAGGTGGGCTATTATCGCTATGCTCCCGCTTTTAGTCGGTCTGCTATGGCTTTTTGGGATTATGATGCTTACCGGCATGATGTTCAATTTCTATAATCTTGTTGTTTTACCGGCTATCTTGGGAATTGGTGAAGATAACGGCGTTCATCTGGCTGCCCGGTACCGTGAAGAAGGAAAGAACAGTATGTGGGATGTACTCTCCAGTACGGGTCAGCATGTAACGATCGGCTCTCTTACTACCATGCTCGGATTTTCGGGACTGCTATTTACCAACCATCCCGGCTTACAATCCCTGGGCGAAATGGCCGTGATTGGTATTGGGATGACTCTCGTGGCTGCACTTACATTTTTGCCTGCTCTCATCCAATGGCTCGAAGACGCGGATTGGATCCGATTTGATTACTCATAGCCTTTTTCTGCTCCAACTCATCCGCAGTGCAGCGGCGGAATGAGAAAGTAAAATTTACAAGTTCTGCTTCGCTCTGCTGCGGAAACAAGATTTGTGAGACTGCTTTACTCAAAATCTTGCTTGCAACCTTACCTCCGGATTTTACTGCTTCCAAAAGGTAGGAGTAAAAATGAGCAGCACCGTAAAAATTTCGAGACGACCGATCATCATCATCAAAATAAGTACCCACTTGCCGATAAGAGGAATTTGAGCATAATTGTCGGTTGGACCGAATTCGCCCCAGCCGGGGCCGATATTTCCCAGACAGGCAATGCTAGCCCCAATCGCTGATTCCAGACCATATCCCATTGTAGCCATAATTAACGCTCCGATGCCAAATACAATAAGATAAAACACAAAAAAGCTTAAAACTGTACGCTGTATATCGGGACCTATCGTTTTGTCTCCGATTCGAATAGGCAAGATAGCCTTGGGATGGACAATCTGTTTTATTTCCCGAAAAGAGTTTCGGAGGATTATTATCCAGCGAATCATTTTTACGCCACCGCCTGTTGATCCCGCGCAGCCTCCCGTAAAGAAAAGTAGAAACAAAAGGAAAGCTCCAAACGAGTACCAGAGCTCATAATCAGCCGTGCCGAAGCCCGTTGTAGTAACAATCGCAACTACTTGAAAAGCGCCGTATCGCAGAGCTTCTAAAATGGAGTGATTGTCAAAGAGCCATAGTGAACTACTAATTGCCAAAATGGAAATCAGAGTTATGAGGGAGTAAAATCGGGTTTCTCGGTTGTTAAAAAATGATTCTGTATCTCCGCGAAGCAACCGAAAATGCATGGCAAAGCTGATGCCGGCTAAAAACATAAAGAGCGTAATAATTGCATCGATATACGCTGAGTCAAAAGCGGCAATACTCGCATTTTTAGTTGAGAAACCGCCCGTGGCCAGAGTGGCAAAAGCGTGGTTTAAAGCATCAAACCAATCCATAGACGGATGTACCCAGAGCAACAGAAATTCGGCGCCTGTAAAGGCCACATAAACGCCCCACAGCAATTTAGCGGTTTCTTGTACGCGTGGTGTCAGCTTATCCGTAGTAGGTCCTGGTGATTCTGCCTGAAAAAGCTGCATGCCGCCAACGCCTAGGATGGGGAGAATAGCCAGGGTTAAAACGATGATGCCCATGCCGCCCAGCCAGTGGGCCAATGAGCGCCAGAACAGCATACTCATGGGCAATGTCTCAATTTCCGGGTTGGCGTATCCCCAACTTGTAGTACCGCCCAAGATAGTGGCTCCGGTTGTTGAGAGACCGCTCATCGTTTCAAAAACTGCATCCGTATAGCTGGGTAAAATGCCCGAAATTACAAAAGGCAGGGCGCCAACAAAGGATAGGAAAAGCCAAGTAAGACTTACAACTAAAAATCCCTCGCGAATCCGCAGTTCATTTTCCGGACGAAAAAAGTAATAGAGTCCGCCCCCGACAGTGAAAGCGATTGATGCCGACAGAAGAAAAGTATGCCAGACATCTTCCTCGTAAATAAATGCAATGAACATGGGAAGAAGCAGGGCGAATCCCAAGAAGAAAACAAAAGACCCCAGAATACCGAGAATGGTTCCCGGATCGAAATAGGGGCGGTTAAAATTTTGGATTGAATTGGCCATTATTGAAACAGTGCAGTTACTTTATCGATGGCCTCGGGCAGGCAGAAAATTATCACCCGGTCACTTTCCTTGATTTGAGACTGACCTGTAGCAATATCTGTTGACCCGTTGCTTAGAATTCCGCCAATCACACAGCCTTCGGGAATCTTTATTTTGTGGATGGGTTTCTGAGTTACTTTGGAATTCGGAGTCGCCTGCAGCTCAATAACTTCTGCTTTAATTCCCTGTAGAGAGGCAACCGAAATAACTCTTCCGCTGCGTACATGTCGGTGAATTTCATTCGAAGCGGCAGATTTTTTATTGATGGCTGCATCCAAGCCGATTGTATGGCTGAGCGGGATGTAGTCTGACTTGGAGACCAGCGCCACAGTCTTCTTGACTTCCAGATGTTTGGCCATCAGGCACGATATAATATTTGACTCCTCATCATCAGTAACAGAAATAAAGGCGTCAGTATCGGTAACTCCCTCAGTTACCAGTAGGTCAGGATCAGTGGGGTTGCCATTTAGTACGAGCACATCCTTTAATTCCTGGGCAAGTTCTGCCGCTGTATCGTAATCAGGTTCAATTAGTTTGATATTCCATTTCTTATCCTCTTGGGAGAGAATACGGGCTATCATAGCCCCTATAGGTGTGCCCCCCGCGATCATTACGCGTTCGATTTCTATATCCGGTTTGCCCGTGGTTTTGACAACCTGGGGGATGGTGGGTGTCTTGGCCAGAATGAAGACATGATCAAGGGCCTGCATCCGTACCGATCCTTTAGGAATAATAGTTAATCCTTTGCGAGAAATGGCAACGACACGAAATGTCAGATCGGGATGTTCTTGTGCATATTCACTGAGAGATTTGCCAACCAACGGTGAATTTTTGCCAATTCGAAGGCCGATCATTTGCATTTTGCCATCAGCCAAGTTTATAAGATCACTGGCTGATGCTCGTTTGATAAGCCGAACAATTTCGTAGGCTGCACTTTGTTCGGGATGAATCATCACATCAATCCCCAGATCGCTCGGTTTTAACGGGGCATTGGGACGAGAAAGTTCATCACTGCGCACACGAGCGATAACCATTTTGGCCCCAAGGCGTTTGCTCATCATTGAGGCAATCATGTTTACCTCGTCGATACTGGTTACCGCAATCAGTATATCGGCATCTTTTACACCGCTGTCAGCCAGATCTTTGGCAGAAGTGGCATTTCCCTCGTAGTAGAGCACATCAAGATTTTCGGCTACTTTGTTTAATGCTTCCTTGTCACGATCCAGAACAATGACGTCATGTTTCTCATTCGACAGGACACTGGCCAGATCGTAACCAATTTCACCGGCACCGATAATAACTATATTCAAATCAGAAAACCCTTTTTTAGGATTTAGAAAAACCAAGCTTAAAGTCACAAAGTGAGATCAAAGTCGCAAAATTCATTTACCAGTAACAAACTATCCATTTTAGACTTTTAATGCCGAGAGTGCTAATTATTTTTATAGTGTGAGCGCAAAATATTATCTTTGTAACTATTTAAATTAATTTAAAAAATTATTGCAGTGAAAGAACTTATCAGGATTGCATCGGGACAAGGATTTTGGGGCGATTTGCCCAGCGCACCTATCAATCAAGTACGAAAAGGACCTATTGATTATTTGGTGATGGATTATCTTGCTGAAGTTACGATGTCGATCATGCAAAAGCAGAAATTACGAAATCCGGATTACGGTTATGCTCGTGATTTTGTAGATGTAGTAGCAGAAATACTGCCGGACATTGCCGAACGCGGCATTAAGGTGATTTCTAATGCCGGAGGCGTTAATCCTGAAGCATGCAAAGAAAAAATCATGCAAGCTATCAACGAGCAGGGGCATGAAGATATCAAGGTCGCTGTTGTTGATGGAGATAATATTCTCGATAACATCGATGAGCTGATTAGTAATGGTCACGAGTTAAACAATATGGAGACAGGAGAATCCATAGCTTCAGTTAAAGATGAGCTGTTGAGTGCCAACGTTTATTTTGGATCTCGTCCCATTGTAGAGGCATTGAATAAAGGCGCTGATATCATTGTTACCGGCAGGGTAACCGACACCGGACTTACGCTGGCGCCGATGATTCATGAATTCGACTGGTCATTTGATGATTACGATAAGATGTCGGCCGGAACTATAGCGGGACATATTATTGAATGCGGCGGACAAGTTTCAGGGGGTAATTTTACTGACTGGGAAACGGTGGATGATTTTATTGATATCGGTTTTCCAATTATTGAAGCAAAACCGAATGGCGACTTTTATGTGACTAAGCATGATGGAAGCGGAGGGAAAATAAGCGAGCAAACCGTAAAGGAGCAGCTGCTGTATGAGATTGGAGATCCCTCCGAATATATCACGCCCGACTGCATCGCTGATTTCACCTCCATTAGGCTGGAATCCGATGGGGAAGACCGCGTGCACGTTTTTGGGATAAAAGGTCGTCCAGAAACTGATACCTATAAAATTTCGGCCAGCTACAACGACGGATATAAGCTTTCGTCAACTTTGGTATATTCTTGGCCGGATGCGTTAAAGAAAGCACAAAGGGCCGGCGAAATTTTACAGGGACGGGCCGATGCGCTTGAGCTGGATTACGAGGATTTTCGCGTAGAATTTATTGGTGTAAACGGATGCAGCGAGCAACCGTTATCGGATGAACTGCTTAATACCGAACACGAAGAAATTCAGATGCGTGTCTCATTATCCGGAAAAAGTAAGGAAGATTTAAACCGCTTCGGCAAAGAAGTTGCTCCCCTTATCCTTACAGGTCCCAGCGGCGTAACAGGATTTGCGGGCGGACGTCCCAAAGCCAGTGAAATTGTAGCTTACTGGCCGGCTTTGCTCAGCAAAGAAGCTGTTGCCCCAAGAGTTCGCATGTTTTAATAATAAAAGGGGATTTATTTAGAAATTTGATCGAATATTTCGGATTTTACCTGACTGTAATTTGAAACGCAAAATATTTTAGCTCTAAATGATTATTGGAATTATTGGTACTGGCATTTCGGGACTTATCGCCGGCAAAAAATTGGCGGAAGCGGGGCATGATGTAACGATGGTTGAAAGAAACAGCTCGCTCGGCGGACTCCTTTCCACGATCAAAATGGACCAGTTGAATCTTGATTACGGCATTACTCATTTTGAAGCAAAGACCCATACGTTCAAAAATTTTGTTACCGAGTTAAAGTCTGTTGGAGTAACTAAAGAGTGGACGGATGCGTTTTCTCTTTATGATGGTCTGGAGACTTTTGAGACCAACCCCCATGCAGATTCACAGCCTAAATTTGTAGGGACAAACGGAATGCAGTCCATCGCTGAGAAAATGACCCGGTTGATGGATTTTAAAGCTGAGGAACAAGCCGGAGGGTTGACTTACATAGGCCCTGATCGCAGTAAAAAGCGATCCTGGATGATTAACCTTACCGATATCAGTGTGTTTGAATGTGATGCAGTTATCATTGCTACTTCGGCGTTAGAAGCTTACGGGGTACTCCAGACTACACAAAATAAAACGGCAACACGTAAGATCATCCGTCATATCGATGAAGTACAATATGACGGCTGCATTTCGCTGGCTGCAACTTTTGATCATGAAATTCCTGACTGGGAGGGTATTGAATGTGAACATAGCTCGATCAAATGGATCAGCAATGAAGCATCAAAACAGGATACAGCCAAAGCCGGTGTTGTAATTCAGTCATCTCCGCAGTTTTTCAGAAAACATGCACGCACAGATGAAAATAAAGTAACAGAACTATTACTGGAAGAGGCATCGGAGATTGTTGACCCTTGGTTGCTTCAACCAAAATCTACCCATTTGCATCGTTGGAAGTACTTTAAGGCACGAAATCCTATCAACGAATATTTTATGGAATTGGAAATGGAAGGAGCACCGCTTGCGTTAATAGGAGACTACTTAGGCGGAAATTCTCTGGAAAATGCCTTTGTATCAGGATATAATTTGGCTGAGTACTGGATAAAAAAGTACGATACAGTTACTGCATAATAATCTGAGAGAGTCAGATATAAATAAAGAATCCCCGTGGGATCGCTGCGAAAATTAAATCGGTATTTTAGAAAGTATAAGGGTACGATCATTCTCGGCTCCCTTTTCTTGACGGCGTCCAACTTCTTTTTAATTTGGATACCGGTATTCCTGCGCCGTACCGTGGATGAGGTCTCCAATATTGAGGTAAGTGATTCACCCGAATCGTATGATAGCATTATTGAGGTTCTTTTTAACAGCAGCGCCAGTTGGATACTTGCCAAAAATGCGCTGTTTCTTGTAGGAGCTGTTCTTCTTTCCGGTCTGCTCCTTTTCGCTACACGTCAAACACTTATTGTTGCTTCAAGAAAGATTGAGTTTGACCTGCGTAACGATGTGTTTAGTAAGCTGCTGACGCTCCCACAGCGTTTTTTCAGTGAGTATGATTCCGGGGAAGTATATGTCCGTGCTACCGAGGATGTATCGAAAGTGCGGGAGTATTTCGGTCCGGCTTATATGTATACAATTAACACTCTCACCAGGGCCGGTTTTATTATCACAATGATGTTAATTGTGAGCCCCGAACTTACTTTTTGGGCGTTGTTGCCGCTGCCGTTTCTCTCAGCCTTTGCCTATTGGGTAAGCGGATACATCAACGATTATTCGCGTATTATACAGGAGCAATACTCGGCAATAGCCGGACGTGCCAAAGAATCGTTTTCCAGTATTCGACTGATAAAAGCGTTTAATCGCGAGAATTATGAAATGGAGCGATTTGAGGATGAAAGCGAGGCTTATCGAAAGAAGAAACTCAAGCTCGATATGGTTGAGTCGCTTTTTCATCCTACACTTAACCTGCTTATCGGTTTGTCGGTAGTTATAGTAGTTTGGAAGGCGGGGCAGCTGGTTATTGAAGGTCAACTTACGGTCGGAAACATTTTGGAGTATATTGTGTATGTAGCATATCTGACATGGCCTGTTGCATCACTGGGGTACACAGTAAATCGCTTTCAACAGTCAATGGCATCGTGGAAACGAATCGATCAGGTTTTGACCGAAAAAATAGAAATTGCGGATAAGTCGCACACGGATCAGGATATGGATGAAATTGAAGGGGGTATTGAGTTTAAGGACGTCTCGTTTAAATATCCCGGTGCCGAAGAATTTGCACTCAAGAATATAAACCTGAAGGTTGAGGCAGGGCAGAATGCTGCTATTGTAGGACGTACGGGCAGCGGAAAAACCACACTGGTACAATTGGTCCCTCGATTATTTGATGTAACCGAAGGTGAAATCCTTATTGATGGCACAAACATTAAATCCATACCCTTACAGCTGTTGCGTAATAAGGTCGGAGTCGTGCCACAGGATACGTTCTTGTTTTCCGACACTATCGGAGCAAATATTGCGTTTGGAAAAGAAGACGCCACGCAAGAGGAAGTCGAAGATGCAGCTGAAAAAGCACAAGTTCGTGACAATATTTTGGATTTCGAGAAAAAATTTGAGACTATATTAGGAGAACGAGGCATCACCCTGTCAGGCGGAC
>CAZYOD010000011.1:0-14410 GCA_964648635.1 uncultured Balneolaceae bacterium
ATACGATCGGCTACCTGAGATGGCATCTGGCTGGATGCCGCATTATCAAAATATACCAACGGATTCCCCTTAACCTGCTGTTTTAGCACAGGGAAATCATCGCGGATCTTTGTAAAATCCACGCTGTCGGTTGATATTCGAGTTACAGCTTCAGCCATTATTCATCAGACGGTAAGTTCAGAATCCAGTTGACGTTTTGTATAGTTGCGAACTTCGTTAATAAGAAGTTTTTGTAAAGATTCTACCGAGATATTTTCAATAGTCTCAAGAGCAAAAGCGTAAATCAACAACTCTCGAGCCTGCTGTTCGTTCAGACCGCGGCTTTTCAAGTAAAACAGTTCATCCTGATCCAGCTGTCCTACTGTAGCGCCGTGTGTACAAACTACATCATCGGCAAAAATTTCGAGCTGCGGCTTGGTGTTGACCAAACCTTTGCGCGATAGCAGCAGGTTTCGGTTTTCCTGGAAGGAGTCAATCTTCTGCGCATCTTTGCGGACAAAAATCTTGCCGTTAAAAACAGAATGTGCCTTCCCGTTAATCACACATTTATGCAGCTGGTGACTCTCGCAGTGGGAGAACCGGTGATCCATTACAGAATGCGTATCGGAAACCTGATCTCCGTCAATTAATACAAGTCCGTCAACGGTAAATTCGACCTCTTCATCCCGCTGAGAAATTCGCGGCTCGTTGCGAGAAAGCTTGGCACCTCGCGTAATCGTATAAGACTCGTAGTTTGCATGTTTGGCTACAAAGGCGGCCGTACGTGCAATGTGGATAGCCTCACGACTGTCCCGCTGGATTTTGGTATGCTTCACATAAGCATCCTCTTCCAGGTTGATTTCCACGACCGGCAGATTGAAGTACTTATTATCACCCAGTCCGATGTGATCTTCTACAAGTGTGATCTCGGAATCTTTATCCGCAATAACTATGCTTCTGGACGTTGAAAAATAGTTCTTGTTAGCATCTGTCTGGATAAACAGCAAATGAACCGGAGCTTCAACCTTTTGGCCTTCGGGCACATAGATAAAGACGCCGTCTTTCAGAAAAGCGCTGTTGAAATGCGTAAACACATCGTTCTCAAAATTGTTTTCGACGTACTTATTGAGATGTGTTTTCAGCAGTTCGTTGTCATCCTGAGCCAGACGTGCAATATTTCCAATTACAACATCATCCGGAAGCGCATCCGTAGAAGAATGCTCCTCGGAATAAGAGCCGTTTATGAAGACCATTCGTGCACCTTCGCTTTCCGGCAGAAAATGCTGACTAAAATCCGGAGCTTGCACGTCGAGATCTGAAGCAAGCTCATAGGAATCTCTATAGAGATCACGGAGACTTATAAACTTCCAATCTTCTTCTTTCTTGGTCGGGAACGACGTATTTCGCACCCCCTCGGCTCCTTTCAGGCGTACTTCATCGAGGAATTGAGATTGACCGTTTAGCGATCCCTGAAAATTCAGCAGATCTTGTAAAAAAGTAAGTTCTTTTTGTCGCTTCACTTTCGTCATATGATTATTACTGTTCACCGTTTACAGATACAGATGCAACATCAGTCAACCAGTCGTAGCCTTGCTCTTCGAGCTTAACTGCAAGCTGTTTGTTTCCTGACTTAACGATCTTGCCGTCCATCATTACATGCACGTAATCAGGAGTAACATAATCCAGAATTCGCTGGTAGTGTGTTACCAGTACGACTGCATTATCGTCATTGGCAATTTGATTGATACCGTTCGCTACGATTTTAAGCGCATCGATATCCAAGCCTGAATCCGTTTCGTCCAAGAATGAAAGTCTGGGATTCAAAACGGCCATCTGGAAAATCTCATTGCGCTTCTTCTCACCGCCGCTAAATCCGGCATTAACACTTCGTTCCAGGAACGACGGATCCATTTCAACAAGATCAAGCTTTTCATGGGCATAATCCTCAAATTGTAGCGGATCAAGCTCTTCGCGACCTTGCTCACTGGCAATCGTGTTGTATGCCTGACGCAGCAGGTTTTTATTCGTAACTCCCGGTACTTCTACGGGGTACTGAAACGCCAGAAACAAGCCAAGATGCGCCCGTTCATCAGCTTCAAGCTCTAGGATACTTTCTCCTTCAAAGAGAATATCTCCTTGCGTTACTTCATACGCTTCGTGTCCCGCTACAACTTTAGAAAGCGTACTCTTTCCGCTACCGTTAGGTCCCATAATCGCATGGACTTCACCGGGATTGATTGTCAAGTTAACTCCTTTAAGGATCTTTTCAGACGGATCCTCTTCTACGCAAACATGTAAGTCTTTAATCTCTAACACTTTAACTAATTCCTCTAATATTTGTTTTAATTTGAAATGGTTAGCAAATGTTGATTATCCAACGCTGCCTTCGAGCTTAATACCGAGCAGTTTATCCGCTTCTACTGCGAATTCCATCGGCAGCTCTTGAAGCACCTCTTTGGCGAAGCCGTTTACGATCAGCGAAATGGCATCATCTTCATCCATTCCACGCTGCTGTAGATAGAAAATCTGCTCTTCGCCTACGCGACTTGTACTGGCTTCGTGTTCAACCTTAGCCGTCGGATTAGCCGATTCAATATATGGGAAGGTGTGAGCTCCGCAGGTCTGTCCGATTAGCATCGAGTCGCAAACAGAGTAGTTCTGGGCTCCTTCAGCACGCGGACTTATTTTCACCAGACCGCGATAGCTGTTGTTGGATTCTCCGGCAGAGATACCTTTCGAAATAATCGTACTCTTGGTATTCTTGCCGATGTGAATCATCTTGGTACCCGTATCAGCCTGCTGACGCTGATTAGTTACAGCAACTGAATAGAATTCGCCTGTAGAATCATCACCCTGAAGAATCACACTAGGGTATTTCCAGGTTATTGCAGAACCGGTCTCAACCTGCGTCCAGGAAATTTTGGAATTGTCGCCGCGGCAATGTCCCCGCTTAGTTACAAAGTTAAATATACCGCCTTGTCCCTTTTCATCGCCGGAATACCAGTTCTGGATCGTAGAATACTTGATCTCCGCATTTTCCAGAGCTACCAGCTCCACAACTGCAGCGTGCAGCTGATTTTCCTGGTACATCGGAGCCGTGCAGCCTTCCAGGTAGCTTACATGACTGTTATCCTCGCAGATAATCAGCGTCCGCTCAAACTGTCCTGACTGCATATTATTGATACGGAAGTAGGTAGAAAGCTCCATCGGGCAGACCGTATCTTCCGGCACATACACAAACGAGCCATCAGAAAATACCGCAGAGTTCAACGCCGCATAAAAGTTATCGCCTTTAGGCACAACAGAACCCAAATATTTCTTAACGAGCTCAGGGTGATCCTGAATCGCCTCTGAAATAGAACAGAAAATAACGCCGGCTTCAGCAAGCTTCTCCTTGAAGGTTGTAAAAATAGACTCACTGTCAAAAACAGCATCTACCGCAATACCCTGGAGCTGCTTCTGCTCTTCAAGCGGAATACCCAGCTTTTCGTACGTTTCCAGGATTTCGGGATCGACATCATCCAGACTTTCGGCCTTTTTGCCGTCTTTCTTCTTGGTAGAAGAGTAATACTGAATATTTTCGAAATCCGGTTTTTCGTATTCCACATTGGGCCAGTCGGGCTCTTCCATCTGCTTCCATTTTTCGAAAGCTTCCAGGCGGAATTCTGTTACCCATTCCGGCTCATTTTTACGACGGGATATTTCACGGATAATATCTTCATTAATCCCCGTCGGAAAATCTTCATATTCTACGTCTGTGGTAAAGCCATACTTGTACTCACCACCGACCATAGATTCAAGTGCTTGAGTTTCACTCATAATAAACTTGCTGCGGTGTGTTTAATGATTTTGACAATTAATAAGGAGATCAATATCTCCGTTTAAAAACTGAATTTGGACTAATTCTAAACTCGTCCTATACAGAGCCCCAAATATAAGGAAACTTCTGAGCAACGTAAACTAATTTCGCATGCTCTTTTCATCTCCAAGCGTACAATTTTCAGAGTTCAGAAAGATGATGTTTTACAACTTCTGAATCCAATTCGAAGATACTATGCGTTCTATAGGTAGGATTTATATTACCTGGCAAAAATAGCCACTAATGGTATTCATTTGAACCCATCAAAATCGCAACACAGGACGCATTCACGATATCCTGCCATTTGCAGCCACGGGACAGATCCATCATCGGTTTAGCAAGTCCTTGCAAGATTGGACCCGTTGCCGCAGCCCCGGCCAATCGTTCGGTAATTTTATAGGCAATATTTCCGGCATCCAGATTGGGGAAAATAAAGACGTTTGCCCTGCCGGCCACCTTTGATTCAGGAGCTTTTCGGGCAGCGACTTCGGAGACATAAGCAGCATCGAACTGCAGCTCACCGTCAATTAGAAGATCGGGAGCCTTCTGCCGGGCAATGTTTAAGGCATCGTTCACCAGGTGCGTTCGTTCGTGATTGGCACTGCCTTTTGTGGAAAACGAAAGCATCGCCACGGCGGGATCCTGTCTCGTAAGCAGCTTATGCGTCCGTGCCGACTCTACGGCAATATCTGCAAGCTGATTTTTATCGGGATATGGAACAACTCCACAATCGGCATATGTAAGGACACGACCGTCGGGAAAAGCCATTAAAAAGATACTAGAGACGATTTCAATTCCTTGGCGAAGTCCTATGCTATGTAGTGCAGCCTTGATAACTTCTCCCGTGGTGGCAACAGATCCGGCTACGCAAGCGTCAGCATTTCCTATAGCAACAAGTCCCGCACCAAAGTAGAGCGCATCCCCCAACTTTTCAGCTGCCCCTTTTTTTGATATACCTTTATGCTTCCGCCGCTCGTATAAATTAGCAATTAGCTTTTCTCTATACGGAGTGGCTTCAAAAGTCTCAAACCCGATAGAATCTGATAATTCAATTCTGTTCTGTTCAGCCCTGCTTCGTATCTCGGATTTCTCTCCCACTAAAATTACCGAGCAGATACCCTGGTCATCTAAAAGAGAAGCCGCTTTTAACACCCGTGGATCTTCTGTTTCAGGTAGCACAACGGTTTTGTTTAATGCTGATGCCCGATCGCGAATTTGCTCAATAATGTTCATTTGCTATCAGTTATGGTTGAAATGATTAGCTGTCAAACAAGGAGCATTATAGCAATTATTGCTATCACGATGCCGCCCCACTGTTCTTTGGAAACCCGATCGCTCCAAATCAACAGTCCCAGGAACGTGCCGCCCAGAACGTTGAGTGCATTAACCACGGGAAAAGCCACGGCCCCGCTGATGCTCTCCAAAGCATATATTAAAAAGATCGAGGAGTATAAGTTGGGAATGCCGATGCTTGCTCCCAAAAGAAATTCCTCTTTTTTAATTAATGGCCCATCCCGAAATAAGCATAAGACAAAACCAATCGCAAAGGCAGCCAGAAAGATAATACCCATAAAATGTAACTCGCTAATATTCAGACTGAAATCTTCCTGGTAGATTTTTAGTGAAGCATCGGCAAATCCGGAGAGCAGAAAGACAATCAACAAAAGCCACGAGGCATCTATCTTGCCAATGGTTACACGTTTTTTCCTTGGGATGAGCAGCACCATCGCCCCGAAAACCAATATGATAGCCAGAATTTTTACAGAGCCGAGGAATTCAGCATAGAAAAAGACTGAAATCATCACCGGAACCAGCAACGAAAGACGCATAGATGCAATGGTAACCCCTACCCCGTTGGCATGGACCGACTTTGCATACGCTACAAAGTTGCCAATAAAAAAGGCTCCCACAATAATGCAAAACAGGTAAAAATATAGTGATTGGGATGTAAAGTTACCCCGGCTTCCTTCCCATGAGCCTACGATGAAAGCAAAAACAGTTGCTACCAAGTAGTTAACCGTTAATGCATTTAGCGTTCGCAGTTTTTTTACTTCAGTCAGTTTTAATAGATGGGCTACTGTCAGCGAACAAAATGAGCTCAACAGCAGGTAGAGATAAGCCATCATCGGGAACGAAGATCCATGGTCGTATTGCCGATCAGTACGGGATCTTGCGGACGATCGAACAATCTGCGAGCCGTATATGAAATATTTCGCTCTAGATACTGATAAATATCAGATAAATTGGTTCGTCGCTCCTGCAAGGCCTTAGCAAAGAAATAGGGAAATATATGATGCTTTTTATCCTCTCCATTTGGCGAATAGTACAGACTCGAGGGATACATCAGATGGGTCCCCATCAACAAGGAAGATTGGAAGTTATTACGTCTTAAGGCAGCCGCATTGCTTTCGAGGATACGCAGAGATTGACTGGTAGAAAACTGATTGCGTTGGATTGATGCACTAAAGTCAATATCCGCCAAGACTAATGTTTTAGCAGATGGAATGGTCGAAATCCGATCGAATATTTCATTCAGGTAAATTTGCGGTCTTTCTTTTTCTCCGGATGAGGTTCCCAAAAATTCGAGCAACGGTTCGCCTCCGCTCATATCCACGGCTCCGTAACCGCCGAGATATACAAACAGCTCGGTACTGTCATTAGTAACGGATCTAATATCAGATAAGCTGTTAAATAATTCACCGGAACTGCTGATATCCCTCAGTTCAAAAATATTTTCGCCAGAGTACCCCAACGCATTAGTGAGATAGGCCTTCATTAATTCCCCGTCGCGGTGGGTATAACTGCGTTCCTCCAAGTCACCGGAATAGTTTTCGTTTGTCACGATCAGTGCTACAGCATTGGGCTCAGCCCCCCGCAAAATCGGGATATTACTTTCTACATCAACATTACCGAAAGGAATGCGCGGTATAGTCACCACCTGATCTTCCTGCACGAAGTCTGTTGACCGCCAAACGATCCGGGCATTTTTTTTACGGATATAATTTTCGGAGATGCCGTATAAAACCCGGAACCAATCTTCATTTTCAGAACTTTTTATTTGAAGCTGACTTCCCTGCCCCAGATCTGCCAGAATATTATCGTCAGACTCTTCGGGACTGTTTCTTAATTCCGCAAATGGTGAAGTTACTTGTGCATATGGCAGCAAAATATCCCGCACGCGGTATTCGTAGAAATAAGTAGAATCCTGAAAACCAACTTCTATTGATACAGACCCGGGATCGTCACCGGAAAGTTCTAAGTCACTCAATCTGCTTGCCAAGCCTATTTCAACAGATCCATTTGAAAAATTCCGATCTTCCTGCCACAGCACCTCATCACCGTAACGTATATCTACCGAAACAGTGCCGCTCATGGTTTGACCGGCCTTCACAGTATCAATTTTAGCTGCTTCACCGGTATTACGAAGATATCTTTCTTCGCCCGTGGGACGCGGTTCTCCAACCGGCTTCATATTAAAAAATCCCGAGGCAGCTAATAATGCACCTATGCTATTGATTGTTATAGCCTTCGGAGAATCCCTGCCGCCTTCAGTGAGATTCGTATTTGCTATATAAAATGCCATTGCCGCCCCACCCAATCCCAAAGCAACAAAAGCAGGACGCAACCTATATTCCTGGATAGTCCGTTGCATAAGCACCCGCTGCGCATACTCATACTTGACCTTGGAATATACATCTAGTTTCAGCACCGGATTATTCGGAGTGATTTCCCCGCCCGTCATCAAAAAATGATCTTCATCCAACACCTCATAATCGGATTCATCAACGGCAGTTTTATCTTTGACAGTCCACCGCGCGCTGGTGCACGAAGATAGTGCTGAGGCCACAAGGCCAATAATTATTATGTAGATTATTCGTTTCAAGAAGTTTTGTTTTACAGTGATATAACAGCGCCGATTCCAATTACATTACGAAATTTAAACGGGTTTTCATTTCCGGGATGCGACAGCCACAGCGGAAGATCATATCGAATTGCCAGGCCGCGTGGCTTACCCAGATAATCGGGAATATTTATAGAAAACAGAAAGCCTATTCCCGCATCGGACAACGTCCTATCTTCTTCAATTTTCGTTAATCCCAACGACGTACCCGCATCAAAAAAGAGATACGATCGCAGGCTTACCAATTCGCCCACTACAGGAATATTCGAAATGGCTTTATCCAGCGGATTAGGATAATCCAGTTCAAAATTAACCGAAGAAAGCGAGGTATACAGGGGCATTTCTCCGTCATTTAAGGATTGGATATCCTGATAAAGATATCCCCGTAAATTTGGACCTCCCCGAACTTGAATATTACCTGACCCCATCCAGGCTGGCGGAATTGTCCCTCGGGCTCGAGTAAGCCCGTTATCCATCCACCACCGGGCGGGTTCCATACTGTGAGAAAAAAGGTATTCCGGGGCCGTTCCTTCGGTCGCAAATCCGGAATACAAACGACTGAAAAGTGTAAAATACTCGTTCAATTCTGTCCGCTGGCGAAAAGTTATTGCGCTTTGGACAAAAGCATCGGTTTGACCCGCTAAATTGCCGTCGGCAGAAAACGAAAGAAGGTACCGACCCAGTGGGTTTTCATTGGTGATATTCAATCCAAGCGAACTAACAAAAAGCCAATTATCTTGCCAAAGCTGGGGATAAAACAAATATTCTTGATCAAATCGATGTTCTCCTCTAAAGCCCAGCGAAAGCTCTTTATAATTTTGTTCGTTAAACCCTGCCTGCCATCTTTTACTGAAGCGGAGTCCGTGACTTTGGAAGCCGGTGCGATAGGAAGTCTCGAGCGAGACACTGGCTTCGCTACCAAAATCTGAAATAGAGGGGATCGGTTCTGTAAACTTTAAATAATACGAAACCGGATAAGTCGGGAAATAGGTACTCAACCATATGCCGGCATTAAGGCGGTGGGGACCGTCTCCAAAAGAACCTGGCACTTCGCCTACAACACGCACTCCCGCCCTGACGCCATCAACAGTGTTAAACCAGAGGTCGGGAGCCGGAGAAATTTGATACTGCGATTGACTGCCCTCCGATTGCGCTTTTGCTATGTTATCTGCACAAAAAGCGAACGCCAGCACCAGACTCAGCCGGGATATTATTTTGAAATATTTATTATCCACTCTTCCAGAATTTCATTTTTGTCTATAACATTTGATATCAGCTCCATCAGCCGTCGCTGCTCGGGCCAAGCGATATGACGTTCTATCTCATTCTCACCGATCCATTTATATTCCGAATGTTCGTGATTTAATGCAATGGAATCTTCAGGATCTACTTCCACGCCGAAAGCCGGTATTTGTTGAATTGTATCAGTAGCCGGATCATACAACTGATTGAGCGACGGAAGGGTCCAGAATTGCAGAGGATCTAAGCCGCACTCCTCTTTCAGCTCTCGGAGGGCAGCCTCATAATACTTTTCATCCTCCTTTACCTTTCCGCCAATCATCCGCCATTGATTGGCATAAATTACATTCGCAGCCCGTTTAAATATTAGGAATTTTGCCTTGTTTTGTTCCTCACGATATGGATAGACATCAACAAGGCGACTCATAATCCTGATAATTAATTGACCAGCACTTTCTCCTTAAAATAATCAAGTGTTTTCAACAGTCCTTCCTCGCGATCGAACCGAGGCTCCCAATCTAACACCTCCTCTGCTCGGCTGATATCAGGTTGTCGAATTTTCGGGTCGTCTTTGGGAAGATCCTTAAACACAATTTCACTGTCACTGCCGGTAAGCTCAATAATCTCCTTGGCAAATTCCAAAATCGAAATCTCCTGTGGATTACCGATATTAACGGGATCAATATAGTCGCTTTGGGATAACCGCCAGATGCCCTCTACAAGATCATCCACATAAGTGAACGACCGCGTTTGAGAACCATCCCCATAAACAGTCAGCGGTTTACCGTTTAGTGCCTGACGCATAAACGTAGGCAGAGCGCGTCCGTCATGCAATCGCATTCGAGCGCCATAGGTATTAAAAATACGGACAATGCGCGTATCCACCCCATGATAACGGTGATAGGCCATCGTCATCGCTTCGGCAAAACGCTTGGCTTCATCATACACCCCGCGGTCGCCAATGGGATTGACATTGCCCCAGTAGGTTTCATTTTGGGGATGCGTGAGCGGGTCGCCATATACCTCACTGGTTGATGCTAAAAGAAAACGTGCACCCTTATTTTTAGCTAAGCCGAGAGCTTTATGAGTACCTAAAGATCCTACTTTCAACGTCTGGATCGGCATCTCCAAATAGTCGATCGGCGATGCGGGAGAGGCAAAATGCAGAATCAGATCCAGATCCCCGTTTACGTGAATGTAATTGGTAACGTCGTAATTGACGAAGCTAAAGTTTTCGTTTCCCATCAGGTGACCGATGTTATCGGCACTCCCGGTACTGAGGTTGTCCATACAAATAACCTCATACCCTTCATCGAGATATCGATCGCAAAGGTGAGAACCAAGAAACCCTGCCCCCCCTGTTATAAGAATTCGTTTTCCCACTTAAGTCGAAGTTTGGTGTGAATATTAGATCACCGGCAAAACAATTCCTCTGCCTGTGGATTAATGGCAAAATTTGAGAGGCGATTAAGCAATCGTCTCTTTAGACTTTTTATTCTCGACTCCTATCGATGGACGACCGACACTTATATAGGTAATACCGGCTTTTTCGGCACGTTTAAGGTCATACAGATTGCGGCCGTCAAAAATAACCGGTTTTTTCATTTCAGTTGCAAAATTATCGATGGTCGGTCGGCGAAATTCATTCCAATCGGTACAGATCAGCAGCGCATCCACTTCTTCAAGAGCGTCCTTTTGGTTATGGACAAAAGTCGTATTGTCTAACACTTTTTGGCTGGTAGCTTGCTTAAATGTTGCGATTGCCTCCGGATCGTAAGCTATCAGTTTAGCCCCTCTTTTGACCAGTTCTTCAGCAATATACAGTGCGGGCGCTTCCCGGATGTCGTCTGTTTCCGGTTTAAAAGAAAGTCCCCACATACCAAAGGCCATACCGCTAAAGTCATCGGTGTCAAAATAATCTTCCATCTTATGAACGATAGAAATTTTCTGGGATTCATTTACAGTCATTACCGAATCCACGATCTTAAAATCGTATCCATTTTGAGCAGCCGTGTAATGAATAGCCTGCACATCTTTGGGGAAGCAGCTTCCTCCGTAACCAATGCCGGCAAACAGGAACCGAGGACCGATTCGCGAGTCGGTCCCGATCCCCCGACGCACATTATCGACGTTGGCTCCAACCTGTTCGCAGATATTGGCAATTTCGTTCATAAACGTAATTTTAGTCGCCAGCATAGCATTGGCGGCGTATTTGGTAAGCTCGGAGCTTCGGCGATCCATCACTATAATGGGGTTGCCGGACCGAACAAAAGGTTCGTACAATGTCGTCATAATTTCGCCCGCCTGTTCGCTGTCGGTGCCGATAACTACACGCTCGGGATATTTGAAGTCATCAACGGCCGCTCCTTCGCGCAAAAACTCGGGATTGGATACCACATCAAAAAGTTCGGTGTCTACATTCTCGGCTATAGCGTTAGCTACCCGATCACCTGTACCAACCGGCACGGTCGATTTATTAACAATAACAGTATAGTTTTTAATAAGCGGTCCCAGTTCTCCGGCTACCTGCATAACGGCTGAAAGATCGGCCTGTCCGTCACCGCCGGGAGGGGTTGGCAGACATAAAAAGACGATATCCGCATCGGCGACAGCTTCGGTGATGTCTGTAGTAAAATGCAGTCGTTCTTCGCGGCGAACCCTTTGAAAAATGGTTTTCAGACCCGGCTCATAAATGGGGATTTCTCCGTCACGGAGCGCCGATACCTTTTGTTCGTCAATATCTACACATGTGACATTATTACCCGAATCCGCAAAACAGGTACCGCTTACAAGTCCCACATATCCGGTTCCTATAACTGCTAATTTCATAAAATTATCGTTCTATCTTTTTGATTTCTAATTTTAATTTGCCTGCCGGCACGTCAACTTCAACCATATCGTCGACTTCGGCTCCGAGAAGTGCCTGACCAATAGGTGAATCAACAGAAATTTTTCCTTCCTTAAAGTCAGCCTCATCCTTAGATACGAGCGTGTATTGGACTTCTTTATCTATCTTATGGTTGTGTATTGTAACTGTAGATAGAAGGTAAACCTTATCTGTCTTGACATCTTCCTCATCTAAAATACGAGCATTTGCAAGCGCATTTTCCAATTCGGCAATACGTTTTTCCAGCATACCTTGTGCTTCCTTTGCCGCATCATACTCGGCATTTTCACTTAGGTCACCTTTGGCCCGGGCATCAGCAATTTCTTGAGCGATCTCTCGACGCCCCCGCCCTTTCAAATCTTCGAGCTCGGCTTCTAGTTTTTCAAATCCTTCACGTGACAAATAATTCTTTTCCACGGTAAGTGAGGTTTAATTCAAAATCTATTTGATCTATAAAATACAAATGTCAGCATTACGCTGACACGGCTAAATTTAAGGCTCATTAAAATAGCATGATTAACACTCTTATACCAAATATAAATTCGTCTTAATTGGGTTGATGCTATACCTTTTGGGAAATCTGCTATCCATTGCAATTCTTTTAAATTAGTGGTTATCGCAGAGAGTGCAGTGAACGCGATAAATTAGTTTTAATTTTTCCCTGTCTTTTAAATTATAAGAACCAAAAATCCCGCTTTCCGAACTCTTCGAAACACGGACTTTTTACTACCATCTCCATCTCCCCAATGTTGACTATCATTTTTGAAGTTGCGAAGGAGTTGCACTGCAGCCGGGCTCTCGCTTAGGTACCCTCACTCAAGTGAAATCTCAATCGTCCCACTGAATCTCAACATCCACCTCTTTTTCATCAAAAAGCATCTGATCGTCGAACTCGTAAAGCAGTAACCAGATGATCTTATCGGCGTCATATATCAAGTGAAAATACCGCTCGCCTTCACTGCATATCACAAAGTGCACCTGCAGTCGTTTCCCTTTCCTTTGGGCATACGATCGGCGCACTTCTTTGATCTTCAGCACCTCTCCTTTTTTGCGCTTCACATAGCGCGGCTCAATGCGCTTGTGCTCCCAGCCGCTGCGGGTGTGATCGCTTTTTTCCTTGAAACTGCGAAAGATCGCATCAACATTAACCTTTTCCTTCAATACCGTTTGCATTGGTGAAATCTATTAATTCATTTCATGCTTCTTTTCATATATATTACATCAAAAACCCCCAAAAGTTCAATCACTTTTCATGTCTGAAAATGCCATTAACGACCCCGGGACCTACAATCCCGATGAGGACGTTCACAAGATTACCGATTACCGGTGCGTGAGTCGTGACATGCAGCACAGCTCGATGAAAGAGCGCCTCTACTTGCACCTGGACATGAACTGTTTCTATGCCCAGGTAGAACAGCAGTGTTTTAAGCTTCACGGCCTTCCGATCTATATTGGCGGGTGGTATAAAGGAGAGAAAGGGATTCCCCGCGGAATTGTGGCTACCAGCTCATACGAGGCACGAGCCCTCGGGGTTAAGACGGCCATGAGCGCCTACAAAGCTGAGCAGATTTGTCCCTATATTATCGGGCTGCAAGCCGACTACGAAAAATATAAAGGCATCAGCGCCCTGATTGAGGACGTACTCCACGATTTTGCCCCCACCGTCGAGAAGTATTCCATGGATGAGTATTTCCTCGATATCAACTTTCTAAAGGATAAGCCGCGGAAAGAGATTGAGCAGTACGGGGCCGACCTGCGAAGCCTTATATACCGTGAAATCGGGCTGGTCTGTTCTATCGGCATCTCTTACTCCAAAACCTACAGCAAGCTGGCCAGTGACATCGACAAGCCCGACGGACTCACCTTGGTGTTAGACAAAGATGAGGCCGCCGAGATACTGGGTCCACTGCCCTTGGATGAAGTATGGGGTATCGGCCGAAAGCGGTACAAAAAACTTAAAGCTAAAGGATTGGAAACTATCAGCGACGGCATTCAGCGGGGCTATCCTATATTTCAAGAGCTATTCGGAAAGTATTTCGGCAAAATAGTTTATGAGATGGTCGCCGGAAAAGATCGAGCGCGCGTACTCACAGCTCCCATTGCCACCAAAGAACAACTTAATTACATGCACACCTTCAGCAGTCAGTCAACGGATCCCGTTCGAATAGAGGGCGAAGTCATGAAAGGTATCTCCCGGCTTTGCTATCGCATGCGGGGCTACCGTCTTCGGGCCCGTTCCTATTTTTGTTACCTGCGCATCCAGCATCGCGAGCACAAAGGCATAAGCTTTCGATTTAATACCGACGGGTATACCAACCTCGACGGATATATCCATCACGAGTGCATGAAAAAAGCGCGTCCGCGGATTACCAACCTTCTCAAGGGCGGATATGCGCTTCGTGGCATCGGTATCGGCACAGTCAAAGTTGATCATTCCAACCAGCAAGAACTGTTTTTCCAAGAAGATAATCAGCAGCGACAGTTTTATCTTGTTCAGGATGCAATCAACAACACCTACGGCAACAATACCGTCGCCAAAGCTTCG
>CAZYOD010000011.1:14510-18684 GCA_964648635.1 uncultured Balneolaceae bacterium
ACGTTGTTCTTGGGCAGGAGCCAACGACAAGAATTGCTGCAACTTTTCAATGGCTTCCTCATACTCTTTATTACGGGCCAGCATCAATCCGAGGTTGAAGTAGCTATTGGGAAACTGAGGGTCGATTTCAATTGATACTCTGTAATGAAGGATAGCCAGATCAATATTTCCCGCTTCGGCATAGGTGTTAGCCAGGTTGAAATGTGCTTTGTAGTGACGCGGATTCTCCTTCAGACAAAGTGTGAAATAGTTAATTCCCTTGGAGTAATCCCCTTCTTCACACTCAATAATTCCAAGGTTGCAGTACGAGTCGGCCGTATCTTTGTCCATTTGGATAGATTTCAGATACAGATCTTTGGCAGCCTCAACATCTCCCTGTTCATCAAATTGTAAGGCTTTATCAAAAAGGGAGCGCGACGATAGATGCAGAATCTTACCGGAAAAAAGGTTCAGCTGGCCTTTATCTTCCAGCTCGCGGTATTCTTTTGAACGTACCCGTTTAGAGCCAAAATTTTTCGGATCGGATTGCGGTAACTTGTGAATTTTCATCGCAATAAATTTTAATAGTTATCCTGCTTTTGTTTGCCCTTTCTCAGTTTTAGCCTCTTGTTCTGAATCCCCTTTGGCTTTCTTCATCGGTTTTTTAGCCTCTTCAATACTCGCTTTGAGGGCAGACATTATATCCACCGTCTCAAACTCTTCTTCCGAAACAGTGACAATCTCCTTACCCTCAATTTTTGCATCGATAATTTCTTTCAAAGCCCCATAGTAACGGTCCTCCATCTCGATTTCAGAAAACGACTTCGACATGGTATCAATGAGCATGAGAGCAAGGTTTAACTGATCTTCATCAATTTGGACATCTTCCAAATGCGGCACATCCTGGATATTTCGAAGTTCACTGGGATATCGAAGTTTGTACATCATCATCGCCCCGTTTCGGCTCGAAATCAGCACCGGATGCTCGCGATCGCGCAGTACCACTTTTCCCACTCCTGTCTTGCCCGCTTTTTTCAGCGCCGTAGCAAAAAGTTCATAATTTTTTGCTGCTACTTCATTATCGGGACCAACAAAGTAAGGACTGTCAAACAGTGCCGGAGATACTTCATCTTCATCCACAAAACCCTGTATTTCGATGACTTTAGTACTTTTGAGTTTTACCTTTTCAAAATCCTCATCTTCGATAACCACGTACTGCCCTTCCCCATACTGATACCCTTTTACAATATCGGTGTTTTTGAGCGGCTTTCCGGTAACTTTATCCTTCTTCTCATAACCAACCGGATTGTGGTTTTCTTTGGTCAAAAGGTTAAAGCTTATCTTCTTTCCCGAGTCGAAAGCATTATAAATTCGAATTGGAATGGTGACCAATGAAAACTGTATGTGCCCTTTCCAAATTGATCTCATAATATCGGGATGAATGTAAAGTTATCCCTAAAATAATAATTTATCATAACTTAGTACTAATTTTTTAGTTGAGCAGTAGAAAGGTCCGGCCGCAGGCGAACAAAAACGGCTTCCCGAAAGATATCATCAGGGGTTAGGCTGGCATAGGTAACTTCTACCATGATTTCGGGAGCAATCCAGGTTGTTTGTTTTTCATCCAACACCTCATTTTCAATCGGCTTTTTAATCTCCTCGATATACTTCAACTGCTCATTTATTTCTTTCATCATAGCTTCATCAAAACCGGTTCCCACCTTACCCCTATATTGAAGCTTCCCGTCTTTTGGCTCGGCAAGATGAAGGGCCCCAAAATATTTGCTGCGACCTCCCTTTCCTTCTGTGTAGCCAATAACAAAGCAGTCCGCGGTCTGACGAACTTTAATCTTCAGCCATAAATCTGTACGCTTACCCGGTAAATACTTGCTGTCTTTCTTTTTTGCCATAACCCCTTCCAAATTATGCTCCAGAGTTGCTGAAAAAAGCGCTTCACCATCTTCCATAAATTCACTAACACGATACGATGTTCCCTCCCTTATGCTGTCTGCAAGCCATTCTTTTCGCAATGTCAGAGGTTCATTTATCAATGATCTGCCATCAAGATACAAACAGTCAAATAGGTAACAATGTGCAGGACTTGTTTTTGAAAGACGTTCAATGGACGATTCTCCGGATGTCTTTAGCCGGTTGATCACCTCTTTAAATCGTGGTTTTCCCAATTGGTCCAAACAGACTATTTCAGCATCAAATAAACCGGTAGTAGCGCGAAAAGCTTGCGAAGGGATCTGCAATTCCGGAAATCGACGGGAGATCTCATTTTGATTACGAGTGTGCATGCTCAGTGTCCCCTCATCCAATGAGATTAAGGCACGGATGCCATCCCATTTAACTTCATAGACATACTCGTCCCCGGCCAGAATTTCTGCTTCGCTATTTGCCAGCATGGGAGTAATCGGATCTCTCAGCCAATCTATCTGTGGTTCCTCTACTTTTTCCAACAGCCATTCATTTTCTTTTGTGCGGTGCATGCGATACTCCCCACTCATGGCCGGACTGTCGAGCCGAAAGTACATCCCGTTCTTTTTTTCTTTAGTGATTTCATAATTGCCGGTGGCAAAAATCCACATGCGTCCGCCCCCGTATTCTCCTTTGGGGATGATACCGTCAAACGTCAAGTATTCCAGCGGGTGATCTTCGGTCTGAACAGCCAACCTTTTAACACCCGGACGTGGCGGAAAACCTTTAGGGACGGCCCATGATTTTAGCACTCCATCTTTCTCCAGTCGCAAATCATAATGCAGCCTTGTGGCATGGTGACGGTGGATGACAAATCGATTTCCTGCTTCTGAAACAGCAATCGAAGAAGGCTCTGATGTCTTTTTAAAATCTCGTTTTTGATTATAGCTTTTGAGCTGATCAGCCGTTTTCCGATGATCCGAAGGCGCCAGATCCCTTTCAGATATATCCTGCGATTCCTTGGTATGGAGGCTCGTTGCCCATCCTCCGATGCCATCCCACGCATCCCCATCAGAAAGCACCTTATCAATGGCGTTCGAAATATTAAACTGCTGAGAATGCTCGACCTCCTGGAGTTCATCCCATCGAACGGGCATAGAGACCGGAGCACCCCTTTTTCCCCGGAGGCTGTAGGGCGACACGATGCTTTGCGATCTTCGGTTTCGGTAAATATCAATCAGCATTCTGCCTTGACGCTTCTTTTTTCGGATTTCGAGGGTCAGTGTCTGGTTATGCCGCTGCACAAAAGGCTTAGCAATATCTTTTATAGCATCAAAAACTGACGAGAAATCCCACTTTGGCTCAATGGGACAGACGATATGCAGCCCCTTCCCGCCCGTAGTTTTGACAAACGGATGGTAGCCGTAACCCTCAATGTGTTCTTTTAGCTCAAACGCTATCTCCACAACCTGTTTCCAGTCGTCGCTGTCTTCCGGCGGATCCAAATCAAAGACCATATAATCGGGAGAATCGAAATGCGGTCGTCGACAGTGCATCTGATGCAGCTCCAGCGCCGCCAAATTTGCCAACCAAACCAGCGATGCGGACTCAGTTGCTATGATATAATCCTTTTTCTCATTTTGACCAAGCGTCTCAAACTCAACCCAATCCGGCGACCACTTCGGCTTGTTTTTTTGATAAAACTGCTCTTCATAAATCCCATCGGGATACCTAATCAGGGTCATCGGACGCCCTTTTATATGATACAGTATGGTAGGTGCAATTCTAAGATAGTATTCAATCACTTCCGCCTTTATAATATCATCATCGGGATAAAGCACCTTTTCCAGGTTCGAAACCTCAAGGTTTCGCTTACCAACTTGTACTACTTTTGATTTCTTTGCCATATCTCTAACGTAAGAAGAAAAAAATGAGAACTTTGTAAGGGATTACCCTACTAGAGGTGTCTTGAGATCAATATGCTGTCTAATAATTCCTCCTTAGAGGGGGGGCAGGAGGAAACCTTTTGAGTTATTGGTACTAACCCTGCCAATATTCATACAGCGGATCTTTCTCCCCGGAAATGGGATCAAAATTCGGCAGTGGAACTTCTCGAATATTTTGCAGTACCTCGGGACGCTCATCAGCTTTGCCGGTACATAAATCATAGTTTTTTCCGTCGGGATATGCACCTACTACACCAAATTCTTCGGAGCTGCCAACATTGCAGTGCCCTACGCCCGCAGGAATAACAATCACATCACCGGTCGATATC
>CAZYOD010000012.1:0-18428 GCA_964648635.1 uncultured Balneolaceae bacterium
GATCCTCAACAGTCTGAGCAAGGGTCACCCGTGTTAATCCATAAAATGCAGCTATTTCCGGATCTTCGGGATATGCTTCGTAGGCCTTCTCCATAGAATCTATCCAGCGATTTATACGCGTGGCAAAATCTGCTTTCTGAGGATCCCGATAAAATGCGGCAGTACTTTCAGCCAGATATTTTTCCTTATCCGTTTCGGCAAGCTTCACTGCTTTTTGACTGTTTTGCCAACCCTGCTTCAGTTCTTCTTCACTGGGTCTGGTAGACCATAGCGGCTGAAACATTGTTGTAGCAACGCCCCAGTATCCCATTGCGCAGTTAGGATCGGCTTCGGTAAGCTCTCCAAAAACCTCCCGTGCTTTTACGTACATCATATTATGTAACATAGCCAAAGCACGATTAAAATCAGCCTGCACATTTTGAGTACAGGAAGTTTGGAAATTTACTTCCCCGTATTCTCGCGACTGCGCATTCATTTCTTGCATGGGGATCAGGAGTAAAAACCCCAAACAGTATAAGCCCGCTAATAAACATCTCATTGTTGTCTCCTCTTAATTAATTGGTTGGTTATTAAACACTGATGTATCTAATATTTATTACACCCTTTCATTATATAAAGCCGAAAAAAACCATCATCTCTATCATAAATTTTCAAATCATTCTTTTTTTTGCCTTTAGAATGGTATAAGTACCTTTCGTTTGTTTAATTATACTTAGTGGAGGGTTAAGAAATTTCGGGTTGGGTAACTTGCAGTTAAATGATTTGGTATTTAGTGTGATCTAAAATTATATCTCCTTTTAAAGTTGTTTTGTCATGGATAAAAATAAGATCACAAAACTCCTCAAGGCACACTCATCGGGAGACGAAAATGCACTTGATGAGCTAATGCCTCTTGTCTATGACAAAATGTATAATATGGCTCGATACCGGATGTTAGGTGAAAAGAATAACCATACCTTAAGCACCACCGGTCTACTGCATGAAGCTTATCTGAAGCTGGTTAAGTTTGACCGTGTAACCTGGGAAAACAGAGCTCATTTCTTTGGCATGGCTTCACAAATTATGAGAAATATTCTTGTTGATTATGCCGTAAAAAAGAAAGCTCAAAAACGGGGTGGAGAGTGGAAACGGGTAACAATGGGAAAAGGAGAGATTGCTATAGAGATGGATTTACATAACATTCTGTCGATACACCAGGCACTGGAGCAGCTTTCCAAAGTTGATAACCGACAAGTTCGTGTAGTTGAGTGCCGTTTTTTCGGAGGACTAACCTTGAAAGAAACTGCTCAAGCACTGAACATATCTACCGCTACTGTCAGCCGCGATTGGAAGATGGCGAAAGCATGGCTCAACAGAGAGATTACAAAAACTAAAAAAGAGGGCTAAACAATGGATTCGGAAATGGCGTCGGAACGCTGGCATAAAATAAAACAGATATTCAATGATGCCCTCGAGCTTTCCAAATCTGAGCGTGAGCAATTTGTACAAAAATCATGTAGTGGAGATCCTGAACTCCAACAAGAAATCCTATCTCTCCTGAATGCTTACGAAAGCTCAGAGTTTTTAGAAACTTCTCCAAATATACTTTTATCCCGCGCATTTTCTGATCCTTCGGAAGATAATAAAACAGGAACAAAAGTAGGCCCGTTCAAGATCCTCGAAATATTGGATCACGGCGGTATGGGTAGCGTATACCTTGCCGAACGAGACGATGGACAGTTTAAACAAAAAGTGGCTCTGAAACTGCTAAGAATTGGATTTACCTCTCAAAATCAAACCCGGCGATTTCTAGCCGAACGGCAGATACTGGCTTCCTTGAATCACGAGAATATAGCCCAACTTTATGATGGCGGCATAACCTCTGACGGACAACCTTGGTTTGCCATGGAATATGTAGAGGGCAAACCTATTGATAAATACTGTGACGATCATAATCTCACCATTAACCAAAGAATAGACCTCTTCATCAGCGTCTGTAAAGCTGTCCAAAATGCTCATCGTCAACTAATTGTCCATCGGGATCTTAAACCTTCAAACATTCTGGTTACCAATACTGGAAAAGTGAAGTTACTCGATTTCGGTATTGCAAAAATACTAAACCAAGATAAATTTTCACCTGATAACTTACCCCTGACACGCACCGGACTCTTGCCATTAACACCAGCTTATGCCAGTCCGGAACAAGTTCGTGCCGAATCAATTACAACAGCTTCGGATATTTACCAACTGGGTATCGTACTGTATGAATTGCTGTGTGGTTGTCGCCCTTATAAAGTTACCGGCAGGACCCCAAGTGAGATAGAGCATATTATCTGTGAAGAGCAACCCACACGTCCAAGCACCGCCATTACAAAGCTTCCTCAATCCCAAAATGAAGTTCCTCATAAAATAACAAGTAGCCGTCGTACATCTCTTGAACATCTAAGAAAACGGCTCCGGGGAGACCTTGACACCATTATAATGAAGTGTTTGCGCAAAGAGCCGGAGCGACGTTACGAATCAGTAGACAAATTGACCACGGATCTTCGATATTATCTCAATGGACACCCGGTAACTGCACATGCAAATTCATTGACATACCGGACTTCAAAATTTATTCAACGCCATACAGTGGGAGTAGCCGCTACCGCTGCCATCATTCTTTTGCTTATCGGATATGCTATAACAATAACATGGCATTCTCAACGTACAAGAAGCGCTTTAAAACAATCTCAACAAGAGATGGCTAAGGCTGAACAAGTTACTGATTTCCTGATGACCTTGTTTGAAGCCAACGATCCGGAAGAAACACTTGGAGATACGATTACAGCTGATATGCTCCTTGAAAAAGGGGTACGACAAGCTGAAGCATTATCCGATCAACCGGCAGTACAGGCACAGATGCTGGACCTTACGGGACGCATATATATGAACCTGGGTCAATATGATAAAGCGAATGTCCTTTTAGAACAGGCACTGAATCTTCGTGAGGATAACTTTGCAGCACCACATCCCGATATCAGCGAAAGTCTCCACAATATAGGGGTCTTATTTTGGGAAAATGGTAAATACAAAGAGTCCGAAGTTTACTTAAGGCAGGCTCTGAATATGAAAATGCGACTCTTTGGGGATTCACACGAATCCCTTCCAGAAACTTTAACTGCACTGGCTGTCATATTGAAAGAGAGACGTAAATTTGAAGAAGCTGAGCCTCTTTATTACAAAGCACTGAATATCAATCGGAAAATCCATGGCAATCAACATGAATCGGTCGCATATAACCTCAATAACATTGGCAACTTCCTAGAAAGCCAAGGAGAATACCAAAGAGCCGAAAAGCTTTATCTGGAATCACTCAAACTTTACCGTGCCTTGTACGGCAACCAGCATCCCGATGTAGCAGCAAGGCTTACCAACTTGGGACGAATCAAAGAAATAACAGGGGATTTTAGGACCTCTATTTCACATCATCGGGAAGCTTTAAAAATTCGACGCTCCATTTTAGACCATAATCATCCCGATATTGCCGAAAGCTTGTATCATTTGGGACGTGTAATGATTGATTTAGAGGAATATGATAACGCTGAAAAAAATCTCAAACTGGCATTGAAAATTCAGAAGAAAGCCCTAAGTCCCCTGCACCCTAATACTTCTCAAACGCTTAACAGCTTGGGAATTTTGATGCGGCACAAAGAAGAGTATGAAGCTGCGGAATTTTATTATCAAGAATCTCTGAACCTCCAAAAAGGGCGTCTGGGTGAAAAACATTCAGAAGTGGGACTTACAATCAATAATCTGGGTCTTGTGCTGATCAAACAAAAGCGATATAGCGAGGCTCTGAGCCTGCTGAAAAAATCCCACAAAATTATGTTACATAATTTTGATGAAGACCATAGCTTAATAAGTTACCCGCTGCTTGGAATTGCTCATATCCATTTAAACCGCGGAGAACCAGAAAAGGCAGAACCTCTACTGAAAAAATCACTGGATATACAGTTGGGTGCAGTAGATAGTGACCACTGGATGATCGGGTTGATTAAGAGTCGGCTGGGTAAATGCCTCACTGCTATGGAGAAGTTTGAAGAGGCCGAGCCTTTGCTAATCGAAGGGTTTGAGATCCTTAAGGATAAAATGGGATTGTCTCATGAACGAACGCTGCAATCAGCTAAAAACCTGATTAATTTTTATAGTGCAAAATCCGAACAGGATAAAGCTGAGAAATACCGCCAGCTCGTTGCAAATAAAGAATCAACGTAACTTACCTCTTATCACAGCATATAATACATAACTGATATACCTTATTTTTGCATCACGTAGTAATCATTTTGGATATCGTGGTCGAGACGATGAATTTGAATATCCCGGAATCCTGCCTCAGTTAATAATTCCCGGGCTTTCTCGCGTCCCCACATTGTGCCGAGTCCCTCCCCACCCTGTGCAAGAGATACCGACATGCAGTGCATTGTTGAAACGGTATAAAGTGCCGGACCGAGCGGGTGATCCATATTTTTATGTACATGTCCGGTGGAATGGATATCCTGCATCAGATAGATACCGCCCGGCTTTAATGTACGATTGATTCCCTTAAGCACTGCCAACGGCTTAGCCTGATCGTGTATGGCATCGAAGGTTGTCACTAAATCATAGGTTTCGGGATCTGCCGTTTGATCAAAATCAGTGGCATCACGAATTTCAAATTCCACGTTTTCAAGTCCTTTTTTCTGAGCCTTATCCCTTGCCCAGCTTATAGCTTCCTCCGAGAGATCAATGCCCTTAAACTTACTTTTGGGATACAGCTCTGCCATCTTGATCAGGGCGCGCCCGCGACCGCATCCCAGATCAAGTACATTAATTCCTTTATTGAGTTTATCGCGAAGACCTGGAATTAGTGGTAAAATAAAATCTTCAAGTGCATCCAGTACCGTTAATCCACTGTCTTCGGCCATCACTTCGTGAAAACGATCATATTTTTCGTAGGGAACGCCTCCACCGTTATAAAAACACTCCACAATGTCGTCTTCCACGCTTCCAAGTACTGAGATGTATTGTGACATTACAGCTAGATTATCAAGTTCTGTATCCCTCGTCAAAAATTGGGCATTCTCTGCAGGTAAACGATAGCGGTCTGATTCTTTCACTTCCACAATACCACCTGTGGCCATCGCTCCCAGCCATTCTCTTACATATCGCTCATTCAACCCGGCTTTTTCAGCTAATTCCCGGCTGTCAGTCCAACCCATTCCCGACATCGTATCAAACAAACCCGTGCGATGACCAATAGAAATCATCAACATCAAAGCACCGCCATTCAGAGCAGTGACAAACCATTCATCAAACCCTGTTTCGTTACTTGCCGTTTGAGGCATCGTAATTGCAGTATTACACATATCTTCCTCCTCTTTTATTAACTGTTTAACAAACCAACTAGTCGGTATGTTAAATATATTGAACTCCTAAGTCAAATAATTTCTATTTTTAATGCTATATTACCCTCTTATCATTGATATTACGCTATACTTCTTACCAAGTTGCACCAAACCAAATAGTATGCTATACTTGGATCTATGAATAAAGAACCTAAGAGCACACGTACTAAAATTATGGATGCCGCTCAGGCACTTATTTTAGAACATGGATTTGGAGGTACCACAGTTGATTCAATAATCGATCAAGCGGGTGTAAGCAAAGGCGCTTTTTTTCATCATTTCTCTAGTAAGGCAGATCTTGGACATACCTTGGTTCAACGATATGCCAAAAAGGATGCCGACCACCTTGACCAAACGCTCGATAAAGCTGAAAGACTTAGTGATGATCCGTTACAGCAGATGCTCATTTTTGTCAAGTTATTTGAGCAGGAAATAGAAACATTGGAAGAGCCATTCCCGGGTTGCTTGTTTGCATCTTATCTACAGCAATCAGGACTTTTCGATGATAATATTTTGGATATGATTCGGAATGCGATGCTGTTATGGCGCAAAAGAATTCTTAATAAGCTTTCAATAATTGAACAAAAATATCCTCCACGCAAAGACGTAGACACCCAAAGCTTGGCTGACATGCTCATGGTGATATTTGAAGGAGCATTCGTTTTATCCCAATCGCTAAGCGATAATAAAGTTATTGCTCAGCAGCTTTCGCACTATCATACCTATCTACAGTTATTATTTAATCCGGATGAATAGAATAATTTCTGTAAAATAAACCTGTCTAATCGAAATCCTGATCAGGTTTAAATGAGCTGTATTGGTTATTCCTACTCTTCTGCCTCAACTTTCTTCGGCTCCTTTTCTTCCAACCAGGAATACGGATAGCTGTCATCATCCAGCTTTTTCGCTTCTGTGGTCAGATGCAGTGGATGGAAAGTATCAATCATCACCGCGTATTCATCGGTAGCCTCTTTACCGATACTGCCCTCATATTTTCCGGGATGCGGTCCGTGCGGAATACCGCCGGGATGCTGCGTAATGCTGGCTTCTTCCACACCTTCGCGGCTCATGAAATCACCTTCCACATAATAAAGCACCTCATCGGAATCCACGTTGGAGTGCGCATACGGCGCCGGAATTGATTTCGGGTGATAATCGAACTTGCGCGGACAGAATGAGCATACCACATAGTTTGTACCTTTGAAAGTCTGATGGACGGGTGGCGGCTGGTGAACACGTCCGGTAATGGGTTCGAAATCTTTGATGTTGAAAATCCACGGATACAGGTAACCATCCCATCCGACAACATCAAAGGGATGATGTTCGTACCAGTACGACGTATACCGCCCCTGCTTCTTGATGCGAACTTCAAATTCGCCTTCTTTATTCACAAAAACAGGTCCTTCGGGACGACGAATATCTCGCTCACAAAATGGACTGTTTTCTGCAAACTGTCCTTTTTCGGTTAGATATCGATCCGGCACATCAATAGGTCCGGTAGAATCGACGGTAAGCATGCGGTTTTTCTCAGTTTCAAAAACCATCTGATAAATAGTACCGCGCGGAATAAAGATGTAATCTCCATACCCAAAATCGAGCTTGCCAAACATCGTCTGTACATATCCTTCGCCTTCGTGGATGAACAACAGCTCGTCATGCTCACCATTCTTGTAGAAGTAATTCATCGCTTCGGTGGGACGCGCGGCTCCAATCTGAACATCATTATTGTAAAGAAGAACTTTACGGCCCATCACCGGGTCTCCGCCCTCTTCAACATTGGCGGTACGCAGGTGGTGATGACGAAGCATGTCTTCGTCCCATTTCTCAATCTTAATTTCCTCACCCTTTTCTACTTTAAAAGTACGCGTGGGTGGATTATGATGATAAAGTAGCGAGGAGCTTCCGTGAAATCCTTCAGCCCCGAAAAGCTGTTCCTGATATAGCTCTCCATCAGGGCGACGAAACTGCGTGTGGCGCTTATGCGGGATCTTTCCTAGTTGATGATAAATCATGGTTTGCACCTCTTTTTTTAGTCTTGAGTCGTGAGTCGTGATCTTGATATTTCGTTCTCATTACTCAAGACTCAAACTCACGACTACCTTATAGATTTCCTCGTTTTTCTTGTTCTCGTTCAATTGCTTCGAACAGGGCTTTAAAGTTTCCTTTTCCAAAACCACGGGCTCCTTTCCGCTGAATTATCTCAAAAAACAGCGTCGGTCGATCAACTACAGGTTTGCTGAAGACCTGCAGCAAATATCCTTCATCGTCGCGATCTACCAGAATACCTAAATCTTCAAGCTGATCGATGGGCTCATCAATTTTTCCCACACGGCTTTCCAGCTCTTCGTAATAGGTCGTTGGAACATGCAAAAATTCGAGTCCGCGTCCCTTTAACTCTTTGACGGCTTTGATTATATCTCCCGTCAACAATGCAATATGCTGCACGCCCGGACCTTCATAAAAATCCAAAAACTCTTCAATTTGTGACTTCTTTTTGCCCTCCGCCGGCTCGTTAATAGGAAACTTAATCATTCCGCGTCCGCCGGCCATCACTTTCGACATCAGCGCCGAATATTCGGTCGAAATATCATTATCATCAAAATGGATGTACTGCGTAAAGCCCATCACATCACGGTAAAAATCTACCCAATCATTCATTTTTCCTTTTTCAACATTGCCCACGCAGTGATCCACATATTGTATGCCGACCGGTTCAATATTCTTAAGAGAGGATTCGGCTGGTTCAAACCCGGGCATAAAAATACCGTCGTACTCCGACCGATCAATCAAAGTATGAATAGTATCTCCATAAGTCGCAATAGCCGCTTTTCTGATGATTCCGTGTTCATCCTCTAAGTCATGCGGCTCTTCCACACTTTGAGCACCACGCTTTATCGTCTCCTTGTAAGCACGATCAACATCCTCGACGTGCATCGCTATATCTCGAACGCCGTCACCATGTTGGGCTACTTGATGGGCAATGGGAGAACTACTTTTCAAAGAAGATGTTAATAAAAATCGAACATTCCCCTGCTCAAGAAGATAAGAAACCCGATCCCGACTTCCAGTCTCCAAGCCACTGAATGCTTTTAGGTTAAAGCCAAAAACGGTTTGATAAAAGTGGCTGGCCTGCTTGGCATTACTTACAAAATGTTCCACATAGTCGACATCCTGCAGTCCAAGATGGTCATCAAACTTTTCTTCGACCGGACGTTCCAACGTTGCAGCTTGATCGGCTTGTACTCCCATTTTCTTCTTTTACCTCTTTTAATTTTCTTAACTTGTTAAGTAAATATAGCATCCAACAGAATGCGTCTCAAATAATTTAGTATAACAATTGTTATACTTATATGATTAACGTTTTAACGGCGTTTCATTGCATGAATGTATTTGTTTAATTTGCTGTTTCTATATACGTTCTGACAGCCTAAATATACTTAAAACTTTTGCACTATGGATGATCAAGCGCGCAAAGATAAATTTCAGGAACGCATCGATAAAGGGGAAACTATTGAACCCAAAGACAGCATGCCTGATCGATACCGGAAGCAACTCATCCGGATGATGTCACAGCATGCTCATTCTGAGGTCGTTGGAATGCTCCCGGAGGGCAACTGGATTACCCGCGCCCCCTCCCTACGGCGAAAAATGATTTTGTTGTCCAAAGTGCAGGATGAAGCCGGACACGGTCTATATCTGTATAGCGCTACCGAAACGCTGGGTGCAAGTCGGCAAGAAGTGATCGACCAACTGCTGGAAGGCAAAGCAAAATATTCGAGTATCTTTAACTATCCAACTTTAACTTGGGCCGATGTAGCGGTTATCGGCTGGCTTGTGGATGGAGCCGCAATCATCAATCAAACAATGCTGGCCAGAAGTTCGTACGGACCGTATTCACGGGCGATGGTGCGCATTTGTAAGGAAGAAAGTTTTCACAAAAAGCAGGGCTACGAGATGGTGGCTAAAATGGCGGACGGTACGCCCGAGCAGCAGGATATGATCCAGGATGCAGTAAATCGCTGGTGGTGGCCAACGCTTATGATGTTTGGTCCGCATGATGAGGATTCGCCTAACAGTGCCGAACTGATCAAGTGGGGGGTCAAATCCAAAACGAATGACGAACTCCGACAAAGTTTTGTAGATCGGCATGTTTCTGAAGCTCATGCTGTGGGGCTCGAAATTCCGGATCCCGATCTAAAATACAATGAGGAAACAGAACACTGGGAATTCGGCGAAATTGACTGGGATGAATTCTGGAATGTAGTTAAAGGAAACGGTCCCATGAATAAGGAGCGAATGAGAGCCCGTCGTGAAGCACACCAAAAGGGCCAATGGGTACGTGAGGCTGCTGAAGAATACGCCCGCAAACAGAAATTAAGTAAAGAAAAAGCGTCATAAATAGTTGTGAGTAGTGAGTTTTAAGTTGTGAGATATCTTCTCCTATTCGAGACTCAATACACATAACTCAAGACTAAACAGATTATGAGTAAGGAAAACGGAAAACAATCAGAAGACACCCAATGGCCGCTGTGGGAGGTTTTTACCCAGCCCCGCGACGGCAAACCACATGAACACGCAGGCAGCTTACATGCTCCTGATGCCGAAAAAGCACTTGAAAACGCGCGGGATGTCTATGCGCGTCGTAAAGAAGCCGTAAATATTTGGGTGGTTCCCAGTGATCAGATTGTCGCATCCAAAGGCGAAGATGCCGGACCGTTTTTTGACCCGGCCGATGATAAACCTTACCGACATCCGCAGTTTTACAGCGTACCCCGAGCTTCAAAACGACGATCATGAGTACAGCTACAAAAGAGTTGACAAAACAGGAAGCACTATTTCAATACCTTGTCCGCCTGGCCGATGATCGCCTGATTTTAGGGCATCGTCTCTCGGAATGGTGCGGACACGGTCCCATCCTGGAAGAAGATATTGCCTTGGCTAACATCGCGTTGGATTATATTGGTCATGCCGCAAACTTGTACGAATATGCGGTCGAAATTGAAAATGAAGGACGTCACCGCGATGATCTGGTTTATTTCCGAAATGATCCCGAATACAAAAATTTAAAACTTGTAGAACTGCCCAAAGGGGATTTTGCCTTTACCATCGCTCGACAGTTTTTGTTTTCATCATTTAGTTACTATTTGTATCAGCTCTTATCTGACGTTGATGATGAACAATTCAGTGGTATCATTCAGAAGCATTTTAAAGAAGTAAAATATCACTTGCGTCACAGTCGTGAATGGGTACTGCGCCTCGGCGACGGGACCGATGAAAGCCACGAGCGCATCCAAGATGCTTTTGACGACATCTGGACCTACATTGGTGAACTGTTTTATCAAGATGAAATTGATGAATTACTCCAGGATGAAGGTTTGGCTGCTGATACGATAAGCTTTAAATCCGACTGGAAAGATTTGGTTACCGATACACTTGAAGAAGCGACATTAAAGGTTCCCGACTTTAATCAGTTTATGGTGGACGGTAGCCGTAAAGGATTACACACTGAGCACTTGGGCCATCTGCTGGCGGAAATGCAACATCTGCGCCGCTCCTATCCCGATGCCGACTGGGAGTAGTTTTTATTGGTTATTAGTAATGGGATCACCCAAACTAATAATCTATAGCAATCAACCGTTGATACATGTTATGGCTTCAGTAACCACATATAATAAAGAGGAGATCTGGGATTTACTTTCAGAAGTTAAAGATCCCGAAATCCCGGTACTGTCAATCATCGATCTTGGCATAGCTCGTGAAGTAATGATCGATGAAGGCAAAGTCACGGTTCGGATCACCCCTACCTATTCCGGATGTCCCGCTATGAAAGCCATAGAGCAAGAAATTGAGAAAACACTTCGAGTCAATGGCATCCAAAATTTTGAAGTGATAAAAGACTTTTCCGAGACTTGGACCACCGACTGGATGTCGGAGGAAGCCAAGAAAAAGTTAAAAGATTACGGCATTTCTCCGCCTGGAAAAACGAGCTCAGAAGATGATTTTCTAAAAAATCTTAAGGGATCAAGTAAAATCATCCCATGTCCCTATTGTGATTCCACCAATACCGATTTACAAAGCGAATTTGGCTCCACAGCTTGTAAATCTCAATATTACTGTCACGACTGCGACGAACCTTTTGAACATTTTAAATGTATTTAGAATAGCCACTAATTTACACAGATTTGAACAGGTAAAGTCAGTTGCCTATCAATTAAAATCCGGTATATCAGTGGCCTAATAATATTTATCCATGAGTGAATTCATTTCAACATCTCTTCAGAATAATATTCTAACTATTACTCTCGATCGTCCCAAGAAGCTTAACAGTTTTATCGAGCCGATGGCAGAAGAATTGCAGGATACGTTTACCGATGCCACTCGAAATGATGAGGTGCGGTGTGTTTTGCTCACTGGAAACGGAAAAGCATTTTGCGCAGGACAAGATTTGCCTGAAGTCGTTCAGAAAGGCGAAGATTATGAACTCGGCGAAACCGTTCGCAAAAGTTATAATCCCATCATTAACGCTATTCGGTTACTTGATAAGCCAGTTGTTTGCGCGGTAAATGGAACGGCCGCCGGTGCCGGTGCTAACATTGCGTTTGCCTGCGATATTGTGCTCGCATCAAACGAAGCTGTGTTTGTTCAGTCATTCAGCAAAATCGGGCTCATCCCCGACAGTGGCGGTACCTTTTTTCTCCCACGCCTGGTGGGGCTCCAACGCGCAAATGCCATGTACTTATTGGATGAAAAAATTCCATCCCAAAAGGCCGAAGAAATCGGCTTGATTTATAAATCAGTAGAAGCCGATGCTCTACTGAATGAAGCCCAATCCATCTGCCAAAAGCTCGCAAAGATGCCTACTAAAGGATTTTCGCTCTATAAAGAAGCAGTTAACCAATCCTTCTCCAATAACCTAGACGAGCATCTTGAATTGGAAGCAGATCTACAAACTGAGGCGGGCAAAACCGATGATTACCACGAGGGAGTACAAGCTTTTCTTGAGAAACGAAAGCCGGAGTTTAAGGGAAAGTAAAACCTATATTTCTTCAATGCTGCAAACATTTTCTGCAAATGGCGTTGAACTCAATCCATTGCTCATCCTTAATCAGCAGTATAAAGTGTACCACCAAAATGGATCGAAACTGCCAAATAACATGCATCATAATGAGAAATAGCTAAAGAAGTAGATAGCTCAAGGACAAAATCAGAGATTTTGTTATACGGTATTACCGAATAAAGAAATTAACAGATTTTTTCTTGAAAAATGAAGGCATCTTGAGGCTCCAACTCTTTTTTTCGAACCTTTTTATTACGATGCTATCCGTTTTAATAATAAAAAGGTCGGGCACGACAAAGTATTGGATATCCTCCAACACAGACAAAGCAGCATCACACCCCTTTTCAGGATGTTTAATTGCAAAGGAAGCATCAACTACTGGATAACTCACCAAGTTGGTTTTAGCAGTGAATTCATTATTTTCTGTGTGCAAGAATTTGAAAATAATCACGGTAAATAATGAAAGATGAAGCTATTGGCGTTGTTGGCGCCGGAACAATGGGACAGGGAATCGCCCAAATTGCATCTACGAATAATCATAAGGTATATTTGTATGATGCTTATCCTGATCAGCTTGGCAAAGCCAAACATGCCCTGCGAAAAATTTTGCAGCGTCAGGTTGAGAAAGAAAGAATGACCCAAGAAGAAGTGGATGGTATTATGAATCGCATCCATTTTGTAGAAGATTTAACTGATTTCAGTGAATGCTCGTTAGTTATTGAAGCTGTTATCGAGGATTTGAAAATTAAAAAAGATGTTTTCCAGCGGTTGGAGGGAATAGTACCCCGAGATTGTATTCTGGCAACAAACACCTCATCCCTGTCAATAGCTTCCCTTTCTTCTTCTTTAAAAAAGCCAAAGCGGTTTTTGGGCATCCACTTTTTTAATCCCGCTCCAATCATGCCACTGGTGGAGATCGTGCCGGGCATTGCTACCATAGATGAAACTACAAAAACTGCACGTAAGCAAATTGACGACTGGGGCAAAACCACCGTGCTGGCCAAAGATACCCCCGGATTTATCGTCAATCGGGTAGCCCGACCGTTTTACAGCGAAGCTATTCGGCAATACGAAGAAGGTATAGCTGATGTGCCTACCATCGATTGGGCAATGAAAGAGATCGGCGGATTCAAAATGGGGCCTTTTGAACTGATGGATTTTATAGGGAATGATGTAAATTACAAGGTGACAGAAACAGTCTTCAAAGAATTTTTCTATGATCCGCGCTTTAAGCCCTCTTTTACACAAAAGCGGATGGTTGAAGCTGGATTTCTGGGCAAAAAATCAGGGAAAGGATTCTATAATTACGGCGAAGATGCTGAAAATCCTGAACCGACTAAAAACAAGAAACTTGGTCAGGCAATTGTTGATCGTATTCTGGCTATGCTAATTAATGAAGCCGCCGATGCCGTTTTTATGAATGTAGCTACGGTTGAGGATGTGGATTTAGCCATGACCAAAGGTGTAAATTATCCTAAAGGGTTATTAAAATGGGCAGATGAAATCGGATTACAGGAAGTGTTGGATCGAATCTCTAAATTGCAATCAGAGTACCGGGAAGATCGTTACAGACCAAACCCCTTATTAAAACGAAAGGTCCGTAACGGAGAAACATTTTATTGAAAAAACAGCTATTAGCAATCAGCTTTCAGGGAATATCAACCTGAAGCTGAAAACTGACAACTGATAGCCATACACCATGAATAAGCAAAAATTAGCAATAAAAATCGTCGAAAAGATGATGGCTGAAGATGCTTTCAGTCAATGGCTGGGCATTGAAGTTGTCGATATCAAACCGGGATATGCCAAGCTGGAAATGCAAATTCGCCCCGAAATGGTAAACGGTTTTAATGTCACTCACGGAGGAGTCGCATTTTCACTGGCCGACAGTGCCTTGGCCTTTGCATCTAACAGCTATGGAAGAGTAGCACTCGCATTGGAAAATAATATTTCGTTTATGAAAAAAGTGATGCCCGGCGATATGCTTACTGCAGAAACAGAAGAAATGAGTCTGGGCCGACGAATTGCTGTATATAATATTGAAATTATGAACCAAGATAATGAACAAGTAGCACTCTTTCGAGGAACCGTTTTTCGTACACAAGAATATCATTTTAACAAAAATAGTAATGATTCGTGAGCAGTGAGTCATGAGTAAATCTTTCACTGCTCAGAACTCACGACGCAAAACCCAAGACTAAAACTATGTCTGAAGCTTATATTATTGATGCCATAAGAACCCCCATCGGTAAATACCGTGGGTCCCTCTCTCCTATCCGGGCCGACGATCTGGCTGCACTGCCTATCAAAGAATTACTTAGTCGAAACCCTGATATCGATCCGGAACGTATAGAGGATGTTATTTTAGGATGTGCAAATCAGGCGGGAGAAGATAACAGAAACGTAGCCCGGATGGCGGCGCTGCTGGCAGGACTTCCCACATCGGTACCGGGAGAAACAGTCAACCGGCTGTGTGCTTCGGGAATGAGCAGTGCGGTGATGGCTTATAAATCAATCAAAGTTGACGAAGGTAATTTGTTTATTACCGGCGGGATGGAACACATGACCCGGGGGCCAATGGTGCTGGGCAAAGGTTCTGCCCCCTATTCCGGCACTAATGAAATGCATGACACTACCTTCGGCTGGCGCTTCGTCAATCCCAAAATGGATGAACAATACGGTAGTGAAGCGATGGGCGAAACAGCTGAAAATATTGTTGAGAAGTTTGGGGTAAGCCGGGAAGATCAGGATGAGTTTGCAGCGCGGTCTCAACAGAAAGCAGCTCAGGCCACTGACAGCGGTCGACTGGCTAAGGAGATCATGCCGGTAGAAGTACCGCAGCGAAAAAGTGATCCTGTTATCTTTGAGAAAGATGAATTTATTCGTCCCGAAACTACCGTAGAAGTGCTGAACAAACTGCCGGCTGTTTTTCGGGATGGAGGAACAGTAACCCCGGGCAATGCAAGCGGAATCAACGACGGTTCCTGCGCCATGCTCGTAGCTGGCGATTCTGCTATTAACGATTTTGATTTAGAACCAATGGCACGAATAGTTTCTTCCGCAGTAGTTGGAGTTGAGCCGCGCATTATGGGCATGGGGCCGGTGGGTGCTACCAAAAAGGTACTTAACCGGGCAGGACTATCCCTTAACGAGATGGGCATTATTGAACTAAACGAAGCTTTTGCAGCCCAGAGTTTGGCAGTACTAAGAGAACTCGGAATTGATGATGACGATCCGCGGGTGAATCCACACGGTGGAGCTATTGCACTGGGACATCCCCTTGGAATGTCGGGGGCTCGATTGTTGCAAACAGCTGCTATAGAATTACATGAGCAAGATCAGCAATATGCGCTATGTACACTTTGTGTAGGTGTAGGACAAGGCATGGCAGTGATCCTAGAAAGGGTATAATCTTTACCACTAAGGCACTCAGCACACTTAGTATATCTTTGTGACCTTAGTGCCTTAGTGGTAGAAAGATAATTTTCATTATGGCAATATATGAATTCGAAGGATATAAACCGGTAGTTGATAAAAGTGCCTATGTGCATCCCCAGGCTGCAGTAACGGGCAATGTAGTGATCGGCAAAAATGTCTATATCGCCCCGGGTGCGGCCATTCGCGGTGATTGGGGAAAAATTATAATTAAAGATGGATGCAACGTTCAGGAAAATTGTACCATTCACATGTTTCCGGGTGTTACCGTTGTCCTGGAAGAGAGTGCCCATATCGGACACGGGGCTATCATCCACGGAGCACATATCGGACGCAATTGTTTAGTGGGGATGAATGCTGTAGTGATGGATAATGTAGAGCTAGGTGACGAATGCATTGTGGGAGCGCTGACTTTTGTGCAAGAAGGGATGAAAATACCAAAACGAAAATTGGTGGTTGGCAATCCGGCGAAGACTGTGAAAGATGTATCAGATGAGATGATTAAATGGAAAACGGAAGGCACGAAGCTATATCAAGAATTACCGGGACAACTTCATGATTCACTAACGGAGTGTGAACCGCTGCGGGAGGAACCGGAAGATCAACCGAGTCAGTCGGCGAATTACCAAACCTGGGGAAATCGAAAAAAATAACTTTAACAATATTATCATTTCGAGCTAGCGAGAAATCTTTATAAACAAGATCTCTCCAACTGGTCGAGATGACACTGTTTTCTAAAGATAGTAATAAAATGAAAGTAAGAAGCTACATTAAAGGTAAATGGATTGATGAAGGTGAAGAGAAGGATCTCATCAGTGCGGTGACAGGCGAACCTGTGGCGCAGATGTTGGAAGCAGATCTGGATTACAAGGGGGCTTGCGAATACGCGCGCCAGCAAGGCGGACCAAAACTTCGTGCTATGTCAATACACGAGCGAGCTTTTAAGATCAAATTTTTGGCGCAGTATCTGTTGGAACGCAAGGAAGATTATTACGAGCTCTCCACTCACACAGGTGCCACGCGACAAGATTCCTGGATCGATATCGAGGGCGGCATTGGCAGTATGTTTACGCTGTCCAGCAAGTCGCGGATCGAACTTTCGGATTTGCCCTATCACGTGGAAGGAAACCACGAGCGACTGTCGCGCGAAGGTACTTTTGTTGGACAGCATATTTGCGTGCCGCGACACGGTGTGGCCGTACACATCAATGCCTTTAACTTTCCGGTATGGGGAATGCTGGAAAAACTGGCTCCTTGCATTATTTCCGGAATGCCCGCTATCATTAAGCCGTCGCCAACCGGATCATATCTGGCATACAAGGTTTTTGAGGATATGCTGGAGTCGAAAATATTACCCGAAGGTGCTATTCAGTTTATTGCTGCTAATGTGCCCGGCGACCTGCTTGACCATCTTAACAGTCAAGACAGCATTTCGTTTACGGGATCTGCAGCCACGGGACAAAAACTCAAATCCCACCCCAATATTGTAGCTAACAATGTACGGTTCAACCTTGAGGCTGATTCACTGAACTGCTCAATTCTGGGCTCGGATGTAACACCAGACATGGAAGAATTTGATCTCTTTATAAAAGAGGTTGCCAATGAAATGACGGTGAAAACGGGTCAAAAGTGTACGGCCATTCGTCGGACAATTGTTCCCAAAGAACGCGTAGGTGATGTTGTGGAAGCACTAAAAAAACGACTGCAAAAAACCACCGTTGGAGATCCGGCGGAGAAAGAAACGCGGATGGGGCCGCTGGCCAGTGCCATGCAAGCCGATCGTTTCGAGGAGCAGGTTTCGTATCTACTGGAAACGACCGAATCGGTTTACAGTAATGGTAACGGTCGGCATGAAGGAGCCTTTACCGGTCCCAAAGTGCTGCTGTGTCACAAGCCGCTGGAGGTAGACGATATACACAAAGTTGAGGCTTTCGGACCAATGACCACGGTAATGCCCTACGAATCCAATGAAGAAGCCATTAAGTTAGCTAATAAAGCTGATGGATCGCTGGTGGGATCACTCTTTACAGCAGATGACGATATAGCACGGGAAATTACGCTGGGCTGTGCTCCTTACCACGGACGATTTATGGTGGTTAATAGGGACTGTGCAAAAGAATCTACCGGACATGGTTCCCCGATGCCGCACATGGTGCACGGCGGACCGGGACATGCGGGCGGCGGTGAAGAGTTAGGCGGAGCACGGGCTGTCATCCACAATATGCAACGCGTGGCTCTGCAGGGATCGCCTACCACTCTCAAGAATATCACGCAACAATACATCAAAGGCGCGAAAACCAAAGAGGCCGACACACACCCCTTCCAACAGTATTTTGAAGATCTTGAAGTTGGAGAAGCGCGTACAACCGATACACATACCGTAACGGAGCAGGACATTGAACGGTTTGCCGACTTATCCGGTGATGAATTTTATGCCCATACCGATCCGGAAGCTGCTGAGCGCTCTCTCTTCGGCGAAATTGTAGCACACGGTTACTTCGTACTTTCCCGGGCAGCTGGCTTATTTGTGC
>CAZYOD010000013.1:0-18288 GCA_964648635.1 uncultured Balneolaceae bacterium
CAGGATCAAAAGTTGTATATCAACAAAGATTACAATGTAGAAGAAGCAAAATGGACGGAAGTAAAATCCGGTGTCTATGTATTTCGGGAATCTTTTCCGTCTTCTAATCTGAAATCAATGGAGTTGAATTTTGATTTTGGAAATCTGAATATAGTGGGCAGTGATGTTCAGCAAGGTGAGATCATCATTCACACGACAGGTAATATCGAAGATCCCGCCAATCTTTCTGAGCAGTTAAGTATCCAAAAAAAGCTGGGGGATTCGAATGCCCAATTTAGTTTAACATTCCCTAAAGGCAGTAACATATCCGACCAAGTTAACCTGGAAGCAACACTAACAATTCCAGAGACTGTAGCTCTGACAGCAAACACTTCGGGCGGACATATTAACGCCAGTAATATGAGCAACAGTCAACAACTTACCACCTCCGGCGGACACATTTCACTTGCCGATATCCGTGGCAAAACAATTGCACAAACAGGCGGTGGTCATATTACCGGCGATCAGATTTCGGGAGATATTGAGCTTTCGACAGGGGGCGGTCATATAAAGGTTGATCATCCCAACGGATCGCTAAGCGCAAAAACAGACGGCGGCCATATTGAAATTCAAGATGCTTCAGGCAGCATTGTTGCCAAAACTTCGGGCGGTAATATATCTGCTTCTGTACAACAAGCCGACGGACCGCTTAAATTTTATACTTCAGCAGGGAGTGTATCCCTTTTTCTTCCCCAACACATAGGGGCTAACCTAGAGGTTTCGGGTTCATCTGTAAACTTAGACGACGCCTTTGACTTCAGCGGCACCACAAATCGCGGTAGTATTTCCGGCTCCATAAACGACGGCGGGCTACCCGTTGTTATTAGTTGTGGATATGGAAATGTCAATATCAGTCCCTACGATTAATGGCCACCCCTTCCGACAACGAATTCAAACTAGTCGTCACCCGCGATGGCTCTCACACCGTTTATTCCTCGCGCTTCGATCAGCACTATCACAATCCCAACGGAGCTATAGCCGAAAGCCGATACGTTTTTTTTGAGCAGACGGGGCTTCCGGATGCTTTAACAGACCGCGAACAAATCAACATCCTGGAAATAGGTTTTGGTACCGGGCTAAACTTGCTTCTGCTGATGGATTACTATCTCGGTTCAAAGTCTGCTGCCCGAATTAACTACTATACCATAGAAGGGTTCCCGCTTACGTCCCAAAAAAGTGCTGATTTTAACTACCGCAAACATCTCAACCACCCCGGAATTGCGGAGCATATTCCTCACATTTTTAAGAACCTTTCCATTGGGATGAATCGCTTCTCCCTGTCTCAAAAAATAAAACTACATCTTTTTAACGGGATGTTCGAAGATTTTAATCCTCATGAGGTTAAGGCTAATTATATCTTTCACGATGCCTTTTCTCCCGATGCAAACCCCGACTTATGGACAGGAGAAGTGTTCAAAAAAATCAAACGCTTTTGTGCTGATGATGCTATTCTATCCACCTATTGCGCAGCCTCCAAAGCACAGGGCGCATTAGCTTGGGCGGGATGGAAAGTCGCCAAAACACAGGGCGCACTCGGCAAACGCGAAATGATTTTAGCCGCTTTGGACCCGGGACGGTTATCAAATTTTAAAAGAATTAATGAAGAACACTACGCCCACCGCTACGAAAAGGAAGATTTTGACTAGCATACTCATCCGCTGAAACAAGTTCAGCATAACACTTGCCATTTTTTAGAGCGAAGCATTACCCGTTTTCCTCGCTCTGAAATTGCCGAAGCAGTCGACCCAAAAATTTATCCGCATATATCTTATTAATGTGATCCATATCCGCCAGCAACACCAGACGCTCTTTGCTTCTGGAAAACGCCACATTTAAGAGACGCGGCACGGCTAAACCATTTTTCTCCTCATCAAAGGGACGCACCGAATAGTGTCGTCGGCGTCCGTACTGATTTTCGCCGCTCATCACCGTATCAAATAGAATCACATCCTTTTCACGCCCCTGGAAGGTGTGAATCGTCCCCACTTCTATGACTCCCAAATCGTTTTCATAAAGGGCATCTCGGATATCGTAAACCGTGCTGCGAAACGGCACGATAATCCCAACCTCATCCGGAGGCACCTGATTTTTCAGCACCAGCCGCTTCACCATCTTGATGAGTAAATGATTATGCACTTCATTCACAGGACGAAATCCCTGGCCTTCGGCTTTCTGAGTAAGTACCGGGCCGTACTTTTGGCTGTCGATTACATTCACTGTCGGATTGCTGCTTTCCTGCGGTGTGATTGCGCGATCAAAAGACTCGTCAGGTTGAGCTGTTTTAAGGCGCCCTTCATAAAACACCTTACTCAGTACCTCGGCCAAGTCTTCGTTTAGCCGGTACTGGGTATCATAAAAAGTGGCGAGCGGGCGATTTTCATCGTGCCAGGCAAACAGACCCTCGGTCGTATCTGCGGAGGATGCAAAAGTGAATATATCCTCTTCTAAAAATTTTCGGGCATGAGCATCATCCGTCAGAGCAATGGGCGGCAGCTGCATCGGATCACCGACAACCACAACATGCGATTTTGCTTTGGCAGCCAACACCATCAAGTACGGCAGATTTGCCATCGACGCCTCATCAATCACGACTGCATCAAACTCCTGGCCGTCAAACAGCTCTGAAGTACATACCTTGGCAAGCGTTGTTGCCACCAGCTGCATCTGCTCCAGTTCCAACCGCTCGTTCACCGTTAACAAGCGATCAATCTTCTCTTCCAGCGCCGCCTCACCGCCATGCTCATCCAGACGTTCGCCCATCATTTCAATTTCGCGATCCAGCTCCTCGGGCACATCTTTGCCGTGCTCCATCAAATTATCGATCTCTTTCTGTAACTTCTGATACTGACCGAGCAAGTTCGACAAATTGCCTGCCTTCTCTTTTTGCTGCTTCTCTTTCTGCTGGATATGCTGCTCAAACAACACCTGCTCCAACCGATCACTGTCCAGCGCCATTTCACCAAATCGAGTTATCTCGCTCTCCAGATGCTCTTTTTCTACGGATGTCAGAGCCTGCAGCGCGCTAAGCAACCCAACATCCACAGCACGGTTGGTATTGGCCGCAAAAAGCACCCGCTTTCCTTTGATTAGATAGTTGGCAATCATGAATCCCAGCGTAGAGGTTTTTCCCGTCCCCGGCGGTCCCCAGACATAAAGCACCTCGTTCTGCAGCGATTTTACCAGCGATTCGTGCTGTGAATCGTTCCGGCGGCTGTCATCCAGCACTCTGGTACTTTCATCATCTTCATGATGCTTTTTGGGGTCGGGATAAAAGAGCCGCCCCATGCGCTCGCGATCCTTTTTTACTTTGGAATCAAGCAGTTTCTTCAGCTCCACCCTCAACTTTCGGAGCACAAAATCGTTCTCCCACTCCACCCTCACCTTAGGAAGGGTGGCCCCAAAATTATGCGGAAAATGCAGCACTACTTTTTTATCCTTCACCTCAACAGGAAACAGCTCGAGATCCTTCTCATAATCCTCCATCTCCCCCTGGATCACTTCAGCAAATCGAAGCGAAGTATTTTGAGATTCAAACTCATAATAGTAGGTATTCGGGGGATGATCTTCGCGACGCCTGCCGTCAAAAAGTACATCCTGAGCCGGCTTTTCCCTCACCGTATCAATTTCTGAGGAAACTGCCTCAATAGCACGTTCAATTAATTTTTTAACCTTTTTGTCGTTGCTCATTCAGATTTATAATCTCCTTTCATTTAAAAACATTTTGACAAACGTGAATTCAACCATCTCACATCCTCTCACGGCTCCAACCTCCCCTACTGATCCCAAAGTTCAGCCCGAATGGTATCCGCACTCTTTTCCGAAAGTTGGTATTCAATTTTGATCCGCCGGCGTTCGGGAATTTTCTTTTCTACAAGCTTAGCACTTTGTGAAGTATACAGGATTAGATCTGTATCCCGTACAAAAAGCGGAAGCGACTCACCGTAAGTTGCCCCTGCCACGAAAGAACCGCCGAACTTTATGCTCACCTTCAGCTCATCAATTATTTCAGGGATGGTTTGATCGTCTCCCGTCACTAATCCGATGGTGTCGATAGCCGCACGATCCACGATCGATAACAGCGTATCGGGATTGATGCTATAAACAATAGGTAGAAGACGCCCCTTTTCAGAAAAATCCCTGAATTTATTCACCAGCTGGATGGGGACAAACAGCGCATCGAACTTTACGGTTTCGTTGTACTGATTGGCGTTGAGTATTTTACTGCGAACACCCACTTCTTTTTTAATGGCATCCGCAATCATTAGTCCCAACTCGTCTGTCGTACCGATACTGGCACATGTTTCAATACGATCGGGCCAATCCATGAAACTTAACTGCTCCTGGAACAGCTCATCAATCTCCGACTCATCCAGTCCGTAGCCGACCAGCTCTTCCAGAAGCATCCGCATTTTGTCCGCCCCGATTTCCAACCGGTCCGCCTTATCCAGGTTTGTATTTTGGCGTTCGACGATAAAGCCTTTACCGCGCTCCCCCCGAATGAGTCCTTCATCCGCCAGAATATGATATGCTTTCCGAACGGTATGGAAACTCGACTCCAACTGCTGACCCAGTTCACGAGTAGACGGCAGCGTCTCACCCACCTGAAACTGTTTGGTAGCAATCATCAGACGAATACGATCAGCAATATGCTTGGCAGAAGTTCTCAAACTTTTGGCTTGACTTTAAAATTACATCGCACAAAAGATAGGTGTTTCAGAGCTCTTTCTCAGTGATGGTTTAAGATAAATAGACTGTCCCGTCGAAAAGCATGTTGCTTTTCCAGCTATACTTTCTAACATTATCGAAAATAAGTTAACAGATGGTGGCTGGGTACTAACTTCAGTAACGAGGGATCAATATTTTAAATTTGAGCAAAAATATCAGTTTGGCGCTGCTGGCGCTCGGCTTTTTTATAATCGGGATCCTGGGCTTTTCTACCGGGACATTCAACGCTTTGGACCGGGTTATTCTGGATTATAAGTTTCGCTATCTCCAACAAGAGGATCCCAATAAAAAAATTGTGTTGGTCTCCATCGATGAAAAAAGCCTCTCGTATTTTAACCGAAATGGCATGTACTGGCCATGGCCGCGGGAATTTTATCATATTGTTACGGACTATTTAAGCGAGTCGGGCGCAAAACTTATCGTCTATGACATCCTTTTTGACACTCCTGATTTCGACCGCCGTAATTTATCGGGTTCGATGAGCGATCGGCGTTTTGTACAATCCTTGCAAGAAACGGGGAAAGGGGTTTTATCTTTTAAATCCACCGCAAACGAAACACCGGCAAACGTATCAGAGAACCAAGCACCGGTGATTGATCATTTTGATATCAAAAATGCACCGCCTTACGATGAGCCCCATATGCTTACTTCCAAACCGATTCAAAAATTTGCGCAGGCCGCTTCGGGATTGGGAAACACGGTCATGAGCACTGACCAAGATGGGCTAATACGCTCTGTCCACCTTTTTGATAGTCTGGCTCATAAAGGATTTGTGCCTACTCTTTCGATGGCAGCTTACTTAGAACTGCAGCCCGATACGCTGACACTCGAATGGACCGACCGCGGACTGCGCGCCGGCCCACAACTTATTCCGCTCCAGGAGAACGGCGACTATTTAATTAACTGGTACAAGAAAGGGGGAGTACGCGAGGGTACTTTTCCTTACTATTCATTTCATGCCATCGTGCAAAGCGCCATCAAAAGAATGCAGGATCCACAGGCAGAAGTGTCGGTTCCTCCATCGGTATTTGAAGACAAAGTTATTGTGATTGGAGCATCAGCTGCAGGACTCGGTGACATCAAAAGCACACCCATGAGCTCCCTGGAGGCGTTTCCCGGCATGGAGATTCAGGCTACTCTACTTAACAATCTTATTGGCGGTGATTTCATTACCCAACCTCCAATGTGGCTGTCCATTCTTCTTTTGCTGATGCTAACAGCCGGCATTCCGCATGTGATTGCTTCAATGCGTCCCTTAAACGGTGCAATGGCTACGGTCGGAGTACTTGCATTGCTATTTTTCTGTGGGCTTGCCCTCTTTGCGTTTGAACGGATTTGGTTTTCAACGGGAATGTACTTGGTGATGGCCATCACAACCTACACCGGGGCCGCTACATACAAATATTTCGCTGAAGAAAAACAGAAAAAGGAAATTCGTGACGCTTTTGGCCAATACGTGCAACCGGAATTTGTTGAACAGCTTATTGCACAACCCGATCTTCTTCAGTTAGGCGGACAAAAGAAAAGGCTGACCGTAATGTTTTCCGATTTGGCAGGGTTCACAACCATATCCGAACAAAAAGAACCGGAAGAACTGGTATCATTTCTTAATGAATATTTGGGGGCAATGACCGACATCATTTTTGAACATTTCGGTACGGTAGATAAATATATCGGAGATGCGGTGATGGCTTTTTGGGGAGCGCCTATCGGGCAGACAGATCACGCAATTTTGGCCTGTCGAAGCACCTTGAAAATGCTCCGCAAAGTAGAAGAAATGACCCCGCAGAATACTGACACGCATGCCCGCTTCGGCCTTGCCACCGGCGACATGATTGTGGGAAATATCGGCTCGTATAACCGATTCAACTATACGGTTCTGGGTGATAATGTTAATTTAGCAGCACGACTGGAGGCAGCAAATAAAAAATTCGGCACCCGCACCATGATTGCCGAACAAACCTATCAGCAAGTAAAGGATGAGTTTTTCTGCCGCCAACTCGATCTTTTAGTCGTAAAAGGAAAAACCAAACCGGTGCGGGTCTATGAACTGATGGGTGATAAACAGTCCGCCGATCACCCCGAGAATCTGAAAGAAATAATAGACATTTACCAACAGGCGCTGGACCATTATTATAATCGTGACTGGGATAAAGCTATTAAATACTTCAACCGTGTGATGGACCTTAAACCGAATGATGGTCCCTCACAAACCTACATTAAGAGATGTAATCAATTTAAAAATGAACCGCCGGCCGAAAATTGGGATGGCGTTTTTCAACTTACAACCAAATAGAGGGTGTAACATGCTGCGGAATTATATACAGTTCTTGCTTTTTTTGTTGCTCATAACCGGAATCGCAGCATCACTGGTCACGCAGCCGGAGACCATTACGATCAAAAACAGCGTGGATATGCGCAATGGGCCGGGATCTTATTATCCGCTCATTCTTCGACTGCAGCAGGGTGCAGAAGTCTCTACGATAGAGCGCCAGCAGCAGTGGCTTAAAGTCAAAATCGAAAACGAAACCGGTTGGATTCCCCAACGATCGGCTTATACCGAAGAAGATCATAATAAAACTTCTCCGGATCATGATGAGGTCACACCAAACGCCCGAGATGCCTTTGATGAACTGGCCGGCGGCGATGCTGATAGCTCTGATAATCCTTATGCATCTCCCGCACAGATTGCTGCTGCGGTAAAGGGTTTTGCTAAAGACTTTACTTCTCAGAAAACCACTACCCAAAGTACCGATCTACTTAACGATTTTAACAATTTTGTTGATCCAGCGGCCTACCGACAGTTTCGAAATGTGCGGCTGCAAAACTGGAGCTGGCAAGAAGCTCAATCACGCTACAAGCTGGAAGGCAATAAAGCCTCTGCACTTGATCCGAAACGCGAACAGATGGGATGGGGAATTGCAAATGTCATTGCACAAGATGGACTGGTAGATAACAAACCGCTCCAGCAATATCTGACGCACATTGCGCTTGTTATTGCCGAAAACTCACACAGCTACGAGACGCCTGTTCAGGTTTACATTCTGGACTCTGAGGAGATAACCGGATACGCAGCCCCGAACGGAGCTATTTTTGTCTCGAAGGGCATTCTCCAGCTGATAAAAAGTGAAGCAGAGTTTGCCTTTTTTGTCGCCCATGAGTTAGCTCATGTAGTACTTAGCCACGGTGCTAAAGAAACGGAAAGACGAAAAGAAAAAATTACGGCTGAGCAGCGTTTTGAAGAGTTAGACCGAGAGCTGGGCGACCGTGAGCAAAAATACGATGACACCGAAGAAGATCTTACTCAATTAGCTAACGAACTGTACGAATATGCAATTCGTGATCGCCTCAAAGAGTACGAATATGAAGCCGACTACTGGGCCACAATTTATGCCTATCGTGCGGGATATAATCCTGAGGGCGGTCTGAGCCTGTTGCAAAAAATCTATGATAAACAGGGTGATTTTGAAAACCGAATTGGCCTCGCGAAATGGCGAGGCACTTCCTTACGCAACAGAGTCATCAAAATTGATAACCAAATTGACGATCTGGATATACCGCAAGACTTCGGACATAATTTTCAGACCACATTTCAGCGAGCAGTAAGTAGGCTCAGTAACTAATATCAGTTTCTTTTTTCCACAAGCTTTTTAAGCTCCGAAACCAACATCAGCGATTCAATAGGTGTCATCCGGTTCGGATCACAGGCTTCAAGTTTGTCGATAAGCTGTTCGGTATTGGGATCCAGCTGCGCCTGAAACAGTGAAGGCTGGGTTATTTGTCCCTGCTTCTCCATCTCTTGGGCTGCTTTTTTGACCGCCGCCTTCTTTTTCTTGGCACCCTCTTCGAGCGTGCCGTTGCTGTCGGTAAGATCCAGGCTGTGGTTTTCGAGATTGGATAGGATTTCCTTGGCTCGCTCAATGACAATGGAAGGAAGTCCCGCCATATCCGCCACCTGTATGCCGTAACTGTGATCAGCTCCACCGCGGACCAGTTTGCGCAAGAAGATCACCTTATCATCGTGCTCTTTCACCGACACGTTATAGTTCACAATATGGTCATACATATTTTCGAGCTCATTCAGCTCGTGGTAATGCGTGGCAAAAAGCGTCTTAGCAGCGACTGACGGCTGATTGTGCAGATACTCGGCTAACGACCACGCAATGCTGAGCCCGTCGAAAGTACTGGTTCCGCGCCCAACTTCATCCAACAAAATCAATGAGTTTCGAGTGGCATTATTCAGAATGTTTGCCGCCTCATTCATCTCGACAAGAAAAGTACTTTCACCCGCCGCCAGGTTATCGGAAGCGCCCACACGTGTAAATATTTTATCCACCAGACCGATATGCGCTTCATCAGCGGGCACAAAGCAGCCGATCTGAGCCAGCAGCACGATAAGTCCCGTTTGACGCAGAATAATACTCTTACCTGCCATGTTTGGTCCTGTGATGATCAGAATCTGCTCGTCTTCATTCTCGAGATGAATATCATTGGGAATAAAAGGATCGCCGGGCGGCAGTGTCTTTTCAACCACCGGATGACGTCCTTTCGTAATATTAATTTTTTGATCGTCAGCAATAGCCGGCTTGCAGTAATTATTATGATAGGAAATCTCCGCAAAACTCTGCAGGCAATCCAGTTCTGCCAGCGCCTCCGCTACCTGCTGAATCTCTTCAGCGAATCCCGCAATCTTAATACGCAAATCTTCAAAAAGATCATACTCCAGCGCTTTGCTTTGTTCTTCAGAGGACAAAATTTTCTCCTCGACCTCCTTCAGCTCAGGCGTAATATAACGTTCGGAATTAACAAGCGTCTGCTTGCGGATAAAATGTTCCGGAACTTTATCGGCATGAGTATTGGTCACCTCAATATAATAACCGTACACCTTGTTATAACCGATTTTCAACGAGTCAATGCCGGTTTCTTTTGCCAGCTCGTCCTTAATATCCGCAATATAATCTTTGCCGTTACGGGCTATATTCCGCAGTTCATCGAGCTCCTCATTATATCCATCCTTAAAAATATCGCCGTCGCGGGTGCTGGTAGGCGGCTCTTCGACAATAGCCTCTTCAATGCTTTCCTGAACTTCAATCAATAGCTTGAGCCGTTCCAGGATATCTTGCAAGAGCGGTTCGTCCAGCTGATTAAACTGCATTTTAATCCGCGGAAGCTGCGCTAACGACGTTTTCAGCTTTACCAAATCGCGGGGATTTGCTCGTCCAACACAAATGCGGGATATAAGCCGCTCCAGATCACCGACTTCTTTCAGTTCTTCTTGCAAATTCTCACGCGCGTCGTGATTTACATTAAACGCCTCTACTGCATTTAACCGTTGTCGAATCGGTTTCATTCGTTTAAGGGGACGCATGATCCATTTACGCAGCATCCGTCCGCCCATAGCTGTACAGGTATCATCCAAAATAGAAATGAGGGTACCCTCGCTGTTTCCGCCGTCTTGGATAGTGGTAACAAGCTCCAGGTTTCGCTTGGTGGAACCGTCCAGCGCCATATATTCGCTGCTCTCGTATGCCTGCAGCCGCTTAATATGTCCCAGCGAAGCCTTCTGCGTTTCTTGGATATAGTGCATTAACGCCCCGGCCGCTACATGTGCGACTTCCTTATCCTCAACGCCAAATCCTTTGAGCGAATGCGTTTCAAAGTGATCGGTAAGCAAATTATACCCGTAATCACCTTCATATACCCAATCCTCGATAAATGTCATATTGTAATCCAGGAGATGTTCGGGCACGTTGTTTTTCAGATCCTGCGGCAACAACAGTTCAGCCGGAGAAATAGACTGCAGCAGATCGCCCAGCTGACCTTTCGGAATTTCGCAAAGAGCGAATTCCCCGGTAGAAACATCTGCAAAAGAAACACCGGCAGTCTTCCCATCCCAAAAAACAGCCGCAGCATAATTATTACGCTTATGCTCCAGCAGCTTTTCCGACATTGTAACCCCCGGCGTAGTGATCTCGGTAACCTCCCGGTTCACAATTTTGCGACCCGCCTTTTTAGCTTCCGAAGGATTTTCGACCTGCTCACAAACTGCCACACGATACCCTTTTTTGACCAGCTTGGGCAGATACGTATCCAGCGCGTGATATGGAAATCCTGCCAGCGGCGTCTGGTCGCTCCCGTTATTGCGTTTGGTAAGTGTAATACCCAGTTCCTTGCTTACCAGCTCAGCATCATCGGCAAAGGTTTCGTAAAAATCCCCCACTCGAAACAGCAAAATAGCGCCCTCGTGCTCCTCTTTGATTTGGTGATATTGGCGCATCAGCGGGGTTAACGATTTCGTTTTGCTACTCATCCGGAAGCGATTATTTTTGTGCTTAATATTTTATTTCGTAAATAATACAATATACTCGATCAGACAGTTTTCAATGATCGTGAAGACTTCGCTTATTTATTAACTAGGAAATTTTATCAGTGCAGAAGTATAAGGATTTCTGGCGGCTCATCGTAACCTTGGTCAAGAAGAAGGATGTTTTTTTCAGTGCCTCCGCCATAACATTTAACCTGTTCATCTGTGCCATTCCGTTCATCCTGCTGATGATATCCATAATCGGATATATTCTCTCTTATGAGGATGCTTTTGCCGAAATCCTGCGTTATGGTCGTGAACTTTTTCCCAGCTTTACCTATGAATCGCGCAGCAGCGATATATTTCGGGGAGCTATCACCCTGGAAACCCTGCTAAATCCTTTAATTGGGGCCCGGCGTATCTTTGGGATTGTCGGTATTGTGATCCTCGTATTTTTCTCGCAGGGCTTTTTCCATACCCTTAAACATGTTGTTTTTGATATTTTTGAGTTCGAAGATCGCCGACATCCAATCCTTGAGATGGTGTATAACTTTTTTACTTTCGGACTAGTGGGAGGCGCTTTCTTGTTTTTTAGCTTGGCTATATCGCTGGTATCCATTTTTTCCATTGATCAATTTTCACTGCCCTACACCGATATTGTTTTCGAGGTAATCTGGGTGTATGAATTACTGAATCTCGTTATTCCGGTTATATTTACGCTGATCCTTTTTTATATCATTTTTCGATATATCAGCGAAAAACGGATGAAGCCAAAAGTAGCGCTTTTGGCCACTGTGGTATACACCTTTTTATTTGAGCTGGCTAAACTTGGAGTGGGATACTACCTGAATTATGCATTGGGGGCATACCGTCACTTTTATCAAGGATATACCATTTTGGTGATTATTGGAATATGGGCATTTTATTCGGCAGCACTTTTTGTCATTACCACCATTATTGCCCGGGCCTATCAGGAAACATTTCTGGAGGAAAAGACCTCTCCCGAAAACCCATATACTGTAATTTCCTAGCTATGACATACTATAAACTTCCGCTATCATTCTACCGGCAGGATGATGTCGTAGATATTGCCCGGCAGCTCGTGGGCAAAGTTCTCTGTACCCGCATAGACGGAGTTTTAACCAGTGGAATCATTACAGAAAGTGAAGCATACTGCGGACGCGGTGATAAAGCTTGCCATGCCAATAACGGCACCCGTACTGACCGCACCGAAACGATGTACCAATCCGGCGGTGTTGCCTACATCTACCTCTGCTATGGCATTCACCATCTTTTTAATGTCGTTACTAACGTGCAGAACCAAGCGGATGCGGTTCTTATTCGCGCTATCAAACCGTTGGATGGGATGGAAGAAATGTTGAGTCGCCGTACATTCCCAAAAACAAAACCCACACTTACAGCCGGACCGGGTCGACTGACACAAGCATTGGGCATTACTACTCAACTTGACGGCGTATCACTTACGGGTGATACTATCTGGATTGAGGATCGCGGGATTGAACTTTCCGATGATTTGTTGGCTTCCTCCAAACGAATTGGAGTAGATTATGCCGGCGAAGACGCCAACTTACCTTGGCGATTTTATCCCGTCGAAAGTGATTGGGTGAGCCACAAATAAAAAAAGCCCGCCCCAAATGAGGCAGGCTTAGATCCTAAACAAAAATCTAATTTTCCATCGTATCCTGAGCAATTCTCTGGAATCGTTGCGCCACAGCCTGATCAGACTGTACTGCTCGCATAATCGCCTGAAATCGCTGCGGATTTAAGTCGTTTTCCTGCATAGCAGTCATCATTTTCTGACGAGAATCTTGCTGCATCTCCATCAGCTTGGGCTGCAGATTATCAATCGTTTTTTGCTCTTCTTCAGTCACTTCCACAGAGTCAGCCATTTGAGGATTCTGTTTACTCATCATGATCTGCTGAAAACGCTGCATATCCATGTCCTTATCTTCTAACAAAGACTGCACTTTCTTCTGCGATTCTTGGTTTATCTTTTGGACTTCGTTAGTAACATGAGCAAAACTTTCTAGCTCTTCATCACTGATACTATCCGGTTGTTGGGGCTGCATCTGTTGGCCCTGTGCAAAAACTGAACCGGCAACAAGAAAAAAACCAAGTAGAACGGCAGCAGAATGTTTAAGAAATTTCATAAATAAGTTTTATAGTTTTGAGTTAAATAAAGCTCCTCGCGATTAAGTCTGACCAATATAATTATTATTTGTTCCGATCTAAAACAGGCAACTTATTGCCTAGTTATAACCCGGCATCCCTTAAATGGATAGAAATTATTTTTTGATGAAATCTCAAATTCCATTCATCTTAAAGAAACTCACTTAATAATAGACGGTATGCGAATTATTTCTCTTTTACCGAGTGCAACTGAAATTGTATCTGCCATAGGCAAACACGATGCCCTAGTAGGTCGCTCGCACGAATGTGATTTTCCGCAGGAAATTACTTCTCTGCCTACTTGTACTGCTCCTAAATTTGAACCCGACGGTACCAGCTACGAAATAGATCAGCGGGTCAAAGCTCTTTTGCAGGAGGGGCTTTCGGTCTACCGGGTGGATGAAGAAAAACTGGCTGAACTGAATCCCGATATTATTATTACCCAAGATCACTGTGAAGTGTGTGCGGCTTCGGTAGATGAGGTAAAACAAGCCGTTCGTTCCCGACTAGGAGATCATGTCCGGATTATCTCCGTTTCACCAACGAATCTTTCGGAAGTGATCAGTTCTATCCGAACCATTGCCGAGGCTATTAATGCAAAAAAATCCGCCAAACAGCTGTTGGAACAGATGAAATCTGAGCTGCAACAAATGCAGGATCGTACAATCAATTTACGTCGACCTCGTGTTCTGGCAATTGAATGGCTTGACCCGTTGATGTCAGCAGGGAACTGGGTACCAGAACTGATCCAAATTGCAGGCGGAGAACCGTTGGCAGCGGAAGCCGGGCAACATTCTCCCTGGATGGAATGGAATCAACTGAAAAAATTAAATCCGGACATCATTACGCTAATGCCCTGCGGATATTCTATCGAACAGACGCTGTCGGAAATATCCGATTTCACCAGCCGTCGGGGATGGAGCGACATACACGCCGTGCAAAACAAGCAGGTATTTTTAGTGGATGGCAACCAGTATTTTAACCGACCGGGTCCGCGACTTGTTGACTCTGCACAAATTTTAGCAGAAATACTGCACCCATCCCTGTTTAGAAATGGTAACAGCCACAACGGGTGGATCAATCTCCCGGTTCATCAATTTCATCAAAAAATACAGCAGTGGTAATATGAAAAAGAAAGCAGCAATTATTGGGGCAACTTCGGGAATTGGGCGGGCATTAGCGAGAGAGATGCATTCGCGCGGCTATGTGGTCGGGGCAACAGGTCGACGCGTGGAGCGATTGCAGGAACTGGAGAATGAGCTTGGCAACCGCATCTACACTCAATTTATGGATGTCACCATGCTAAACGATGCCGTCGCCCAACTTGATCAGCTGAAAAATCATATGGGCGGACTGAATATTATTGTGCTTAATGCGGGCGTCTCTTATTACCAAGATGGGGCCGGACGAGAAAATGACTTACATGTTGTAGATGTCAATGTTCGGGGATTCGTAAATTTAGCCAGCTACAGCTTTGAGTATTTTGAAAGCCAGGGCCACGGTCAGATTGTGGGAATTTCATCAGTGTCTTCATTTTTTGGCTGGGGATTAAGTGCTCCCTACAATGCATCTAAAGCATTTGTCAATACCTACCTTCAAGGATTTCGGCAAAGAGCCAATCACTCGAATGCTAATATCACAGTAACAAACATTTTGCCCGGTTTTGTAGAATCAGAAATGACCGAAGGCAAAGAAGGCATGTTCTGGGTAGCTCCGGTTGATAAGGCTGTCCGCCAGATAGCCGATGCTATCGATCGAAAAAAGAATGAAGCTTATATCACCAAACGATGGCGGCTTGTGGTCTGGCTGGTAAAATTAATCCCCAATTGGGTATGGAATCGAATGTAGCCTAAACACTTATTATCTAACCTTAAAACCCTGACTCTTGCCTGCTTTAAGTGCCGGAATAATGCTATTCAGACGTAAACCAAACTTACAGTTGCTGCTTGCTCATCCCGGCGGCCCTTACTGGTGGGATAAGGATGAAGGAGCGTGGTCGATTCCGAAAGGAGAAATCGAAGAAGGAGAGGATTTTTTAGATGCCGCCAAACGGGAATTCGAAGAGGAGCTGGGCTTTATTCCCAGGGGTAATTTTATTGAGCTCGGTTCGGTTAAACAAAAAGGCGGCAAGACAGTGCACTGCTGGGCCGTGGAATACCAAATTCCCGATGATTTTATTTTTGCTCCCAATGAATTTGAAATAGAATGGCCACCTAACTCAGGAAAAACAGAGCTTTTTCCCGAAATTGATCGTATCGAATATTTTGGCCCCTTTGAAGCACGGCAAAAGATAAATCCGGCGCAACGCGAATTTATTAGCCGCCTTATTGATTACTGCAGTAGATCCTAAACCTTTGGCATGTTTTTAGAAGTCGGGACATCCCAAACGGCCGGCTGCTTTTTCTGGAAGTTTACGACACAAAAGTTCTTCTATTTCTACTCAGAATCGGAAGCACCCATAACATCAATATCCGACGGCAATACTACCGCATCAATGATATGAAGGATACCGTTTTCGGCCTTAATATCAACCTCTACCATGTGGGCATTATTCACTCTGGCCTTACTTCCCGAAGACTCGGTTCCACCCTCTTCCTCCTCTTCTTGACGGTCGGCATCTTCCCGGTCTACCTGCTCAGTGGTAATGCCTCCATTTATTATTTTGATCTGACTCCCTTCCAGAGTTTCAAAAAGTTGTTCACCCTCCAGATCTGCCAACCGTATTTCATCGGCGACAATATGATACTTTAGCATATCCTGCAGCTCAGTTTTATCTTCTGAATTTAATACCTCGTCCAGCCTGCCGTCGGGAAGACTCTTAAAGCCCTCATTCGTTGGAGCAAAAACAGTGTAAGGACCTTCTTCTTTGAGCATATCTACCAATTCGGCCGTATTAAGAGCCTCATTCAATAATGACAGATCCTGCTTTTCGGCTATTAGACCAGAAATTGTTTTCTCCGGATGTATATTTTCGGCAAAAGCAAAAATCATTAAGGAAAATACAACGACGACAACCGTTTTCAACTCTTTCATAATTTACTCCCCCTCGGTGTAATGAGAATTCCTCTCTTTTTCATTGAGTATACAGGCTAACCTTGTTTTAACCGAAGCAGCAAAAAACTGTTCCACTCCCAGCTAAGTTTACCATTTGCATTTATTCGACTTTCATAACTAAGGATTGTATAATTCCCGTTAATAATTGAAAGACGGTTTCCAATTTTGATACAGCTAAAGGATGGGATTCAAATTAACATCAACTAAAAACCTTCTCGGAATTTTCATCCTCGGCTTTCTTTTGGGATGTAATTCCGCTCAAGATAGCTCTCAAAGTGCCCTTCAAAAAGTACAGCTTCCGGACGGTTTTTCCGCTGAAATTTACGCCGCTGATGTGCCCAATGCCCGTCAGCTAGCTTTAGGTGATAACGGAATTGTTTATGCGGGCAGCCGAAATGCGGGAAAAGTTTATGCCATTGTCGATGAGGATAACGATTACCGAGCCGACAATGTTTATACCATCGACGAGGAACTTCAGCTGCCCAGCGGCATTGCCTATCGCAACGGTTCGCTGTATGTAGGAGCCGTGAGTAAGATTCTGCGCTACGACAATATTGATGAAAATTATCAAAATTCTCCCGAACCGGTACTCATTACGGATGACTTTCCCACCGACAGACACCATGGGTGGAAATTCATCGCTTTCGGTCCTGATGATAACATATATGTTCCCGTTGGAGCTCCCTGCAACATTTGCAATCCCGAAAATAAGATTTACGCAAGCATCACGCGTATCAATCCCGACGGAACCGATCGCGAAATTATTGCTCACGGCGTCCGCAATTCGGTGGGCTTTGACTGGCATCCCGAAACCGAGGAACTTTGGTTTACAGACAACGGCCGCGACATGCTTGGTGACAACCGCCCGCCCTGTGAACTGAATCACCTGTCAGAAACCGGACAACATTTTGGCTATCCCTATAAACACGGAAGCGATATTTGGGATCCCGAATTTGGCGATACAGCAAAAAACATGGACCGGGAATTTCGACCCCCCGCACAAGAACTCGACCCTCATGTCGCTCCCCTGGGAATGATTTTTTACACCGGCGATATGTTTCCCCATGAGTATAGCAATCAAATTCTAATTGCCGAACACGGAAGCTTGAACAGAAGTGAAAAAATCGGGTATCGTATAACTAAGGTTACGCTAAATAACGGAAAGGCAACATCATACAAACCGTTTATTGACGGCTGGTTGCAAGAAAACGAGGCTGTCTGGGGACGTCCTGTAGATTTGCTCCAATTACCGGATGGATCAGTACTCATCTCCGATGATGAACGCGGCATTATTTATCGCATTACTTATAAACAAGAATAAACAATTTAATGGCAACTACTCGCAAACAAGAAGACTATCTTAACGTTGGATTACTAATTCTTCGAATGGGGTTAGGTATTATGTTCATCTTTCACGGCTACCCAAAAATGTTCGGCGGACCCGAAATGTGGACTGAGGTTGGTTCGGCTATGCAATATCTGGGCATCGATTTTGCGCCTATGTTTTTTGGTTTTATGGCCGGCGTTACTGAATTTTTTGGGGGCATCTTTCTGTTGTTGGGCGTATTTTTTACCCCGAGTGTAGTTGCACTTTTTCTGGTGATGATTATAGCCACAGCAAAACATATCGGGGCGGCAGATGATTTTACACAGTATTCGCACAGTATTGAGCTGGCTATCGTTTTCCTTAGCCTGTCTCTTATCGGACCGGGCGCGTTTAGCCTGGACAGTAAACTGAAAGATAAGCGTGCACGTCGTTATTGATCCCAAAAAACATTAATCAGAATGAGGGCAATGGTCTTTCATACTCCGGGCGAACCTCTTGAACTCCAAGATAGAGCTATCCCCGAACCATCCGAAAGCCAGCTCTTATTAAAAGTGGAAGCTTGTGGAGTATGCAGGACCGACCTGCATATCCTTGACGGTGAGCTCGAACATCCCAATCTGCCGCTTATCCCCGGCCATCAAATTGTGGG